>JJNX02000024.1 GCA_000681355.2 Peptococcaceae bacterium SCADC1_2_3 | reverse complement strand
AGAAGGAGTTATTGCCCACGAACTGGCGCACATTAAAAACCGGGATATTCTGATTGGCAGTATTGCGGCCGTAATAGCCGGGGGCATTACTATGATTGCTAATGTGCTGCAGTGGGGTTTAATCTTTGGCGGCGGCGATGACGACGATGGCGGCGGCGGCGTTTTAGGTTTAATTGGGATGCTTTTAATGATTATTTTGGCTCCGTTAGCGGCTACCTTAATCCAGTTGGCCATTTCACGCGCCCGGGAATTTCAAGCCGATGCTACGGGCAGCCGTATTGCCGGTCAGTCAGATGGGTTGGCTAACGCTTTATTAAAATTGGAAAGGGCCGCCCATCAAGTTCCCATGGAAGTCAACCCGGCGACTTCCCACATGTTTATTGTAAATCCCTTGTCCGGAGGGTCTTTGGTTCGTTTGTTCAGCACGCACCCGCCAATCAGTGAACGGGTCCAAAAACTTCGCCAAATGAAACAGTAAAATAAGAAAGGTAAATAATGATAATGATAGATAATTCGCATGGCTCTAAAACATTAGTAGTGAGTATTCAAGGATGGGAATTGGAAGTATTAGACGGTCCTTACAAAATGAATATGGATTTATTGGGAGAAATGCTTGAGTTTAGAGGGATATGGTTAACTGAACCGGAACGCGGGATAGTCAATGTTTTTTGTCATCCGGATAAGATATTTTATTTAGAAGTGACCACCGCTGAAGCTCCGGTCAAAAGGCCCGGCCGCAGAAATAAAGTTACCCCCTTAAGATGCATTGATACCCCACCTAACAATAACCCATAAGTTAAAAAAACACAAAAGATACCTGTAAGAAGGGTGCCTTTTGTGTTTTTAATAAACTTAAATTTGCAATATATTTTGCTTATAACCTAAATCGGCCAAAATTTCCGGGTTGTGTTCTCCTAGTTTAGGAGCCGTTTTTATTTTTTCTGGTTTTATTTTGGCAAATTTAACCGGAAAGGCAACCAGCGGGATATTATTACGATAATGAATAAGGTCTTTTGAGCTTATTTGGGGGTCATGGTTAAGTTCTTCGAAAGAATTTACCGGACTGCAAGGGATATCAGCGTTTTTTAACAGGGTCATCCACTCAGCTCTATCTTTTTCTAAAAAATATTTACTTAAAATAGAATTAATTTCGTCTGCGCGCGCGTTTCTTCCTGACCAATTCTGATATTCTTTCTTTTGGGCTAAATCTTCCCGCCCTAATAAACGACATAAATTTTTCCAAAATATATCTTCCACACAGGCAAGGGCGAGATACTTTCCGTCTTTAGCTTGAAATGCTCCATAAGCTCCCCGGCTCATAAATTTTTCTTTTACCGGTTTGCCCCGGCCAAAATACTCTCCTAACCGCGGCCCGGCCCAGGCCAAAAGACAATCAGTCATGCTTACGTCAAGGTAATCGCCCTGGCCAGATTTTTCCCTGGCCAGCAAAGAAGCGGTAATACTTAGAGCAGCGTACATGCTGGTGCATAAATCAGCAACCTGTACCCCTCCCCAGGGAGCGGGGGGCCCTTGAGGGTCCCCGCTGATGCTTAAAACTCCGCTTACCCCTAAATAGTTTACGTCATGCCCCGGTAAAGAAGCATACGGTCCACTTTGTCCGTACCCAGAAATAGAACAGTAGGTTATTCTTTCGTTAAAAACTCTTACCTTTTCATACCCAAAACCTAATTTATCCGCCACCCCTGGCCTGAAACCTTCTACAAGAGCATCGCTTTGCTTAATTAAGTTGGTTAAAACCTCTTTTGCTTTATCATCCTTCAAATCCAGGCATAAGCTTTTTTTATTTCTGTTTATAGATGCAAAAGCACCTGGCATAATTTCCCTCAAGGGATCTCCCAGGGGCGGTCTTTCTATTTTAATTACCTCGGCCCCTAAATCAGCTAAAATAAGAGTACAAAAAGGCCCCGGTAGTAAATTGGCTAGCTCAATTACTTTTATTCCGGCTAAAGGCAGCATGAATGACCAACTCCCTTTTTCAAAGTAGGGGCGTTAAATTTAACGCCCCTACCGCTGTTTATTTAAATGCAGAGATACCTAAGGCATCGCGCCCAATAATTAAACGTTGTATTTCGTTAGTTCCTTCGGCTATCGTAAAATGACGAATATCACGGTAATACCGTTCAACGGGAAATTCACGTGAATATCCGTAACCCCCGTGGATTTGCATGGCTTTTTCCGCCACTCGCAAAACCTTTTCCGTGGCAAACAATTTGGCCATGGAAGCTTCTCTTTGGCAGGGCAAGCCTTTATCTAAAAGATAAGCGGCTTGCAAACCAAGTAAGCGCATGGATGAAGTTAAGGTTAGCATATCAGCAATATGGCTCTGAATAAGCTGAAAACTACCAATTGGCCGGCCAAACTGAATACGTTCCTTAGCGTATTTTATCGAAGCATCAACACAGGCCTGGGCTACGCCAGTACAAATAAAAGCCACCAGGGCCCGGGCAAAGTTTAACATTTTTCCGGCCAGTTTAAGGCCTTGACCAACCTCACCCAGTATATTTTCAAGGGGTACTATACTATCTTCAAAAAATAATTCAGCGGTCGGGCAACTGTGCATACCCATTTTTTCAATTGGCCTGGCTTTATAGGTTGTTTCCGTACGGTCAACAATAAAAGCGGTAATCCCTTTACTTCCCTTTGTTTTATCTGTTTGGGCAAATAAAATACCCATATCTGCTTCCATGCCGTTAGTGATAAATGTTTTGGTCCCGTTTAAAACCCAATGGTTTTCTTTTAAAACGGCAGTCATTTCAATACTTGAAGTATCGGAACCAACATTTGGCTCGGTTAAAGCAAAAAAGCCAATTTTATCCGCCTCTAATAAAGGTTCAATAAATTTTTCTTTTTGTTTATCTGTTCCTGACTCATAAATGTGGGTTAAAATCATGTTGGAAGTACTAACCGCCGCCCGTAAAGAAGGCCACACCCGCGACAATTCTTCAATCATTAGAAAATAGGTGATGTGATCAAGATTACCACCCCCAATTTCTTCAGGGAGAAGGCCGCCAATAAAACCAAAAGGAAGCACTTTTTTAATAATCTTTTTGGTGATGGGAATAGATTTACTTTCATATTCTTCCACTAAAGGTTGAATTTCTTTTTCCAGGAACCTTCGAACATTGGTTTTTAGCATTTTTTGTTCCTCGTTTAAGTCAAAATCCATATTTCTCCTCCTTGTTTAGAAAGTTATTTAACTATTTAACCTTAATATAGGGACGTTAAATTTAACGTCCCTATATAGCTAAATTTAACGTTTTAAAATTGTTACGGCACTATTTGGACCGGCACCCATAGCGTGAGCCAGACCAACCTTAGCATCTTTCACTTGCCTTAGGCCGGCTTGCCCCCTTAGCTGTAAAACAATTTCGTATATTTGTCCGCCGGCAGTAGCTCCTAAAGGGTGTCCTCTAGACATAAGCCCACCGTCTGTGTTTACCGGAATCTTTCCATTTAGGTCAAATACTCCTTCCCGCAGTAAGTGAGGTGCTTCTCCCGGTTTGCAAAAACCAAGTTCTTCGAGATCCCATAGTTCGGCTGGAGCCATGGTATCATACGCCTGCACTACGTCAATATCCGCCGGTCCGCACCCGGCAACTTCATAGGCTTGTTTGGCCGAAAGCTCCGATAGAGTCATGGCCGGTGGATATTTAAGACTAGGGATAAGGTCAGCCGGGGGGTACCCTTCACCATAAACACCAGAGGTAAGAGTTGAAGCGGCTACCGTAATAACTTTATGTTTTGATTTAAGTTTGTCTTTACTGCAAAGAATAAATGCTGCCGCTCCGTCGGCCAGCGGGCAACAGTGCAGTAAACGTAAAGGGATAGCAACCAGGCGGGAATTCATGACTTCTTCCAAAGTAACCGGTTTTTGAAAACGGGCGTTTGGATTTAAGGTCCCATGCCGGCGATTTTTTATGGTTACCAGGGAAAAATCTTCCATCGTAGCTCCCGTATTTTTCATATATTGGACAGCAATATTGGCGTAATTGGCCGGTTGAACATTAAAGCCCAATTTTAATTCCCAGGGGCGAAAAGCTGTGCTGGGTATGGGCCCGCGCGGCATTTTTTCCATCCCCACGGCAAGAACAATATCGTAAATTTCAGCGGCTACCATTTGATAAGCAAGCCTGAAGGCTGATGCGCAGCTGGAGCAGGCATTTTCTACATTAATAATGGGGATGCCGGTTAATCCTATTTCTTTAATTGCCTGGTGACCAGAACCTGTTCCCTGATATACACTGCCGCAAAAGGCGGCCTGAACATCTTTCCATTCCATTTCTGCATCCTTTAAAGCAGCTAAAATTGCCTCACTGCCAAAATCATACCACTCGGCATTTTCGTAAAAACCCCATTTAGTAATGCCAATCCCACCGATCGTAACTTCTCTCATTTCATTTAATGGTCGCATGGTTTAAAAGGCCTCCTTTCTTACTTAACCGGACTTACTTCTGCTCTTTTAATCTTTTAACGGCTTAAATTTATAAGTTACAAATTCATTACCTTCCGCATCTTCATATAATTTTTCAATAACTAGTTCCACATCCCCGCCTATTTCTAAGGTGTTAAAGTCACCAGTAAACTGGGTTTCTATTCTTACTCCTTCCGGTAAATCTACATAGCCATAAGCATAAGGCACCGGACCATGGTAAAATCCCCCGGACGGCGGTTGCAGGACTATAGTAAAGCTGGCAATTTTACCCTGCCGGCTTAATTTTACTTCTTCTAAGGTTATTTGTTGGCAATGAATACAAAGCCCCTTATCTTTTTTGGGAAAAAAAAGTTCTCCACAATTAGTGCATTTACTACCAATTAATTGTGTTTTTTCGTCTGGTAATGAAGGCAGGGTATATAAACCTTCGTTAAGGGGGAATATCATTTTTCCATCTTTAGTCATTATCTCATCTCCACTTATATAAATTTAAATTCTTTTAACTATTCAGCTCAGTCAGGACGTTAAATTTGACGCCCCTACTTTAACCAAAACGGCCCCCGGTTACGTGCAAGACATCTCCAGTGATGTAAGACGCATCATCAGAAGCAAAAAACATTATAGCGTTAGCTACATCTTCCGGGTATCCGATGCGGGGAAGAGGGGTTTCTTTGGCCGCTCTTTCTTTAATCATTTCATACTTAGGATGATTTCTTAACATCTCAGTTTCGGTGAGACCCGGGGCCACCGCGTTTACATTAATAGAATATCTTCCTAGTTCTTTAGCCAAGGCTTTGGTAAGACCAATAATACCGGCTTTGGCCGAAGAATAATTGGCTTGCCCTGGATTACCAAGATAAGCACGGGAAGATATATTAATAATTTTACCATAATTTTGATTAATCATATAAGGGGTAACGTATTTAGAGCAAAGGAAAGCCCCTTTAAGACAGGTATCTACCACTAAATCCCAATCTTCTTCGTTCATATTTTTTAATAGCAGGTCCTTTACCACTCCAGCATTATTTACCAAAATATGAATCGTCCCAAAAGCATTTGTTACATTAGTGACAATTTTTTGGACATCTTCGTTTTTAGTAATATTCCCAACTTGATAAATAGCCTGTCCCCCTTGCTTATTTATTTCTTCGCAGGTGGTACGGGCAAATTCTTCGTTAATATCACAAATAGCAACCTTAGCCCCTTCTAAAGAAAACTTTTGAGCGATAACTTTACCAATGCCTCTGCCCGCTCCGGTAATTAAAACTGCTTTATCCTTAAATCTCATTTTACCCACTCCTTTCTTGTAATTATATTTTTAAAATTTTAAAAATTGAAGCTTTTTTAGTTAAAAAAAATTTATCTTTTTACGCCGGGCGGGACCTCCATTCCTTCGCTTTTCAATACCTCAAAGGGAGAAAATGGGGGATTAACGTGTAAGCTAAGCGCATTTTCCCGAAAAACCTTTTTCTTGGTTTCTTCTGTCCAGACTTCCGGCATTACTTTATTAAAAGTATTAAACCACTGGGCCATACCTACGAATGGGTAATCAGTGCCAAAAATAATTTTATTCTGGTAAAAAGGAGTATTGGCGGCTTGAATTATATCCCGGGGGATAATACGGGGTGAGGCTCCGGAAAGGTCAAGATAAACATTAGAATGACGGAAAACCACCGACATGGCTTGTTCATGCCAGCCCCCAATGCCGAAATGTAAAAGAACCAGCTTTAGCGTCGGAAAATCTACCGCTACATCATCATAATAAATAGGCATGGTATGTTTAATTTTAGTAAAATATAAACCAGTTGTTCCAGAGTGACTTTGTACCGGCACTCCTAATTTAACACATTTTTCGTAAATGGGATAAAAATACTTTTCGTCATTGGGAAATATTCCTACGGCGGCAGGATGAAATTTCATCCCCTTGAACTTTAGTTCTTTAACGCACCTTTCCGTTTCTTCTACCGCATCCGGGCGCCTGGGATCTACCGAGCCATAACCTATTAAACGGTCGGGGTATTGCTGCACCATAAGGGCAATATCGTCATTAGTAAGGGCTTTAGCTTTAAAGGCCCAGTGATCACTAGCCGAGGTATCCAGAGTCATTATTACGGCTTTTTCAATATTAGCTTCGTCCATGTGTTTAATTAAGTCATCAATATTTTGAGGTACACTCTCCATTTTTAAGCGAAAATGTCTTGCCGCCATAAAAAGAGAAGGATTTTTCTTTATTTCGGAAACAAAAAAGGGATGGGCGTGATAGTCTATAGCCGGCAAGGGAGCATACGAGGCGGTTTCTTTTTTAATTTTTTCCGCTTCTTGGTGGTATTGGTCCACTTTTTTTGGTTGGTTAAGTTGCTTGTATATTCCCAAAGCTTCTTGGAATAACCGGTATGCTTCAGCATAATATTTAGCCGTTAATGCTTTTTGCGCTTCAAGGATTAAACTTTCGGCTTTACTTTCCATTTCCATTTTAACTATCATTCCTTTCACTGTGCTCGAGGCACAAAATTAAATGAAATACTATAATATGGTGAAGTCTTTCAAGCTACCTCCCTCCCCATTGAGAAATAATTTTAACTAAGGTAAAATGTAAAGATGGTTTTTATATTAAACGACACAGCCATATTAATTATAAAGGTATATTTCCGTGTTTTTTTTCTATTTTTTTTACTTTTTTATCCTTCGTGTTTTCTAAAGCAGTAATAAGTTGTTTTCTGGTTTCCCGAGGATCTATAATAACATCTACATCTAGCCTGGAAGCATAATAAAAAGGGGTACTAAATTTTTCGCGATATTCTTGCACCCTTTGCCTGAAAAGTGCTGACTTATCTTCGGATTTTTCTAGTTCTTTTTTGTATAGGACATTTACGGCACTCTCAGCTCCCATTGTTGCTATTTCAGTCGTAGGCCAAGCAAAAACTATGTCTGCTCCCATTGCCTTACAACCCATTGCAGCGTAGGAACCACCGTAAGCCTTACGGATAATACATGTAATTTTAGGCACAGAGGCTTCTGTATAACCATAAAGCATTTTTGCTCCGTGCCTTATTATTCCTTTATATTCTTCACTTATCCCAGGCATGTACCCAGGTACGTCTACAAGAGTAATAATAGGTATATTATAGCAGTCACATGTCCTGTAAAATTTGGCTGCTTTATCAGAAGCATTACAATTAATTGTACCGGCATATGTTAAAGGCTGATTAGCACAAATTCCAACTGAATAACCTCCTAGCCTGGCAAAGCCGGTAATAATATTAGAAGCGAAATTATTTTTAACCTCAAAGAAATCATTATTATCTACGATAAAAGAAATTATTTTTCGCATATCAAAAGAAGTTCTAGAATCAACAGGGACAATTTCTAACAATTCAGGAGAACTACGATCAGGAGAATCTTCCGTGTCAATCCACGGAGGTTCTTTTAAAAAAGATGAGGGTAGGTAAGTTAATAATTTTTTTACCATTTCTATACAATCTTCATCATTTTTGGCTACAAAATCGCAAACCCCTGAAATTGTACTGTGTACTTCGGCTCCTCCTAATTCCTCAGAGGTTATTTTTTCGCCGGTAACTTCCTTTAATACGGCAGGGCTGGCAACAAACATACTACTTGTTCCTTCAACCATAAAAATGAAGTCAGTTAAAGCAGAAGAACAAACACCTCCTCCAGCACAGATTCCCATAATAACTGATATTTGGGGAACTACACCTGAAGTTAAAATATTTTCATAAAATATTGAAGCGTATGCCCCGCTTCCTTCTTGAATCCGAGCTCCTGCGGAATCTATTAAACCAATAATCGGTGCTTTGTTTTTTCTTGCTGCACATATTGTTTCGCATATTTTTTTAGAGTGGGTAAAACCCACCGAGCCACCCATTGTTGTGAAATCCTGGGCAAAAGCATAGGCCAATCTGTCATTAATTTTTCCAAAACCAGTTATTACACCATCACGGTAAGGGCGATCACGGTAAAGGTGATTTCTCTCCAAATCAAAATCGTGATATTGGTGCTGGGCAAACATGCCTGTCTCTACAAAAGTTCCTTTATCAAAAAGCATATCAATTCTTTCTCCAGCCGTAAGTTTACCTGCTTCATGTTGTTTTTCAACATTTTGTGGTTCTCTTGCCTTTATTTTCTGTACCATTTCTTCAAATGCTGCTATTTTTTCATTTAGATTCATAATTTAATAAAACACTCCTCACCATAAACATAATAAATTTTATGCTATGTTTTTTAGAAGCACAACTTTAGCTATGATTTTCTCTCCACCTTAATATTTTTGAATTATGCTAATTATACTATACCTTAAAGGTAATAGCCTTATTGTATTAATAAAATAACTTTAATAACCCTTCCAATCTCACGGTAAATCGCCAATCCAAGTATTATTTAAGGTTTAAGAAAATAATGCCGGGGGTCAAAAATACGCAACCCCATTATTTCCTCTTTTGTTGGTGGTGAAATTATTTGGATATCAGATTTGATTTTTAAGTCCCAATCACAGTTTTCTTTAATTCTATTAATGCTTTCCTGAAGCGAGGAAGATTTTTTATTTGGCAGGCAGGCAGTTAAGGTAAACTCTTCTTCACCGGGTAACTTTTCAAAAATTCCTAAGTCTGAAACAAGGGTTGTTACTTTTTTTCCAGGTGAAGTAACGTAAGAAACTTTTTCTAAAAATCTTGTCTTATGTTGCGTGCCTATAGCCAATATTTCCTGGGCACTGCTGGCAATGTCGTTTGCTCCGCCAGAACCGGCAATATAGGTCTGACCGGGAATTTTAGTGGTGTTAATGTTTCCGTATTTGTCTACTTCGCCAATACCAATTACCCCAATACACCGGTTGTTAGCCCCGCCCATGTATATACCCATAACATGATGGCTATCGGTTAGCGCCTTGCAGGTATAAAAGTTTCTTTGGTTAAAGAGAGCCGGGTCAAAAGGCCGTGGACTATAACCGTAAAGGCCTACTTCAGCCATTAAAGCTACCTCGCCCCCTTCATTTTTTAAGCCATAATAACCAAGCCAGGCACTTAAATTAGCAATCCCCGCCCCGGCTAGAATTGTGTAGTAATTCTTAGCTTTAATTTTCTCTTTTAATTTTCTTGCTCCGGCAACCAGAGCCATCTCTAAAGGGGTATATGGCTTGGAAGTAGTATCTTCCAAAGAGAAGCTAAAATCATAACTCCAGGCATCAGAATGGCTCTTGCCTTTAAGGGCTAAAATTTTTTCTGGGCCTAATTTTTTTAAATATGCTTCGTGATTTTGGAAGGACAAAACCCATTTGTTTACCCATTTATCGAAATCTTCCGGACTTTTAGCCGCTAACCTGGCTTCATTTACAAATTCGTAGTCTTCCGCGTAGGCTGGAAAATCAGGTAAACCAATATTAGTTAGGCCGGCCGGATGGGCGCCAAAAGGAACTTCGCAAACGCACCTTACATAATCCCCGGGCAGGGCCACCAGGTGAGCGTTTTTTCTTATATAGTCTGTATCTACAATTTTTTCTACGGTTACAATAGCCCCGTTTTTGCTGGCCATGGCTCCGTACGTATTTTCCGCCAGGGGTGGGAGTATGATAGTATTGCCGTAACAATCAGCGACCCAGCCGTGAACAATACTTAAATCGGGGTAAAGAGCCGCCATTATTCCAATTTTTTCACCAGAGCCAAAGGGGTCCTCGCCCACTAAAAACGCCCCTTTATTTTCTTCGGCCATACTGCTCCCAATTATTGATTTAGTAATAGCCATAGGAAGACCCATAGCTGCGGCTTTAAGGCGTAAAGGTAAGGTAAGAATGGTCCAGTTTTCTATTTCAATCTGGTTATTTGAGTAAGCCCGCTGGTAAACCCCGTTAGGGGCAGGCGTAAAATAAGGATCGCCGCAATAGGTGGTAATAATTTTTTTTACCAATCCGCCGTGCACGAGAACCGCCTGAGGGTGGTTCATTGAAATACCAATAAGGGAAAATTCAGGTTTTGTGCCCCAAAACTGACGGGCAATCTCAAAAATAGCTGCGGTAGGCCACCTTACTCCCGTTTGGGTTATGTGAAGGGCCATCCGGGGCTTAATATATTTTTTTACGGCCTCTTTTAAAGAACATACTTTATTACGTCCTTCACTTTCAGGAAGGGCAAATCTTTTCTTTACAGTTGAGTAAAATTCTATATTATTTTCCATTTTTATAAATACCTTAATTTCAAGGTAATTTTAAAAAACAAAAAGGTCAGTTCCGCCGGATACAATAAGGGTAGTGCCGGTGATATACTTAGCTTTTTCTGAGGCCAGGAAAACTACTGCATTGGCAATGTCTTCCGGTTCACCAGGCCGCTGCATGCTTACTATTTTACAAATTCGTTCCCGCATTTTTTCAGGAATAGCGTAATAGGCATCTGTAGCTATAACTCCAGGTACCACTGCATTTGCGGTAATATTAGCCCTGGCTCCTTCTATAGCAATGGTTTTGGTAAGGCCAATAATACCTGCTTTACTGGCCGAATAGCTGCATTGACCAAATCCGCCTAAAATACCGGCTATGGAAGAAATACTTACAATCCGGCCCCACTTACGCTCTAGCATAGATTTAATTACCTGTTTTACGCAGTAAAAAGCGCCGTTTAAGTTAATGGCAATTTCGTTTTGCCAGGCTTCGGGAGCCATATCCCGTACTTGGGCCGTGTTAGTGGTAATAGCAGCATTGTTAACTAGAATGTCAACAGGACCTAATTCTTTGGTTATAGAACTAAATGCTTCTACTACCTCGTTATAATTAGCAATATTTAACTTTACAGACACTGCTTTTAGTCCTTTATTCTTTAGCTCGGCAGCTGTTTGGGCAGCTCCTTCCACATTAACATCAGCAATGACTACCAATGCTCCTTCTTCGGCCATAACCGAAGCAATAGCCTTACCGATTCCTCTGGCCGAACCTGTTACTACCGCTACCTTTCCTTTTATTCCTAAATCCACTTAATATCATCCTTTCTTTATATTTTATTTGTCATATTTATAAAAACCACGGCCTGTTTTGCGGCCTAACCAACCTGCGGCTACATATTTACGTAATAATGGGCAAGGTCGATATTTAGAGTCCCCAAGACCTTTATAAAGAATTTCAATTACGTATAAAGTGGTATCTAGTCCGATTAAATCAGCCAAAGCTAATGGACCCATGGGATGGTTCATGCCCAATTTCATTACTGCGTCTACGGCTTCAGGGGTACCAATGCCCTCATATACACAATAAATGGCTTCATTAATCATAGGCATAAGTACGCGGTTAGACACAAACCCCGGGGAATCATTAACCACGACGGGTGTTTTACCCATTTTTTCACTCATGGCTTTAATTACCTCATAAGTTTCATCAGAGGTAGCTAAACCCCGAATAACTTCTACTAATTGCATGACAGGAACAGGATTCATAAAGTGCATACCAATAACTTTTTCCGGTCTTTTGGTAAAAGCAGCTATTTCGGTAATGGGCAAAGTAGAAGTATTAGTCGCCAGAATGGTATGAGGAGGGCAAACCTCATCGAGTTCTTTAAATAAATTACCTTTAATTTCCATATTTTCAATTGCTGCTTCAACCACCAGGTCAACATTTTTGGCCTCTTTTAAGCTTAAAGCCGGGATAATGTTTTTAAGGATAGCTTCTTTGCGGGTTTCATCCATACGACCCTTTTTTACATCACGGCTTAAATTGCCTTCAATTACTTTCAGACCTTTGTTAATAAACTCTTCCGAAATATCATTTAAAAGAACCGGTATATTGGCTACCGCTGCTCCTACTTGGGCAATTCCACCACCCATCTGACCGGCCCCAATTACCATCATCTTTTTTATCTCCATATTTGCACCTCTTTCTTTAAAGCGAGGGGAAATACAACATGCCCAAGTTATAATATTTTTAATTTCTTTGTTGTATTTACCCTCGTTTATTTAATATTTAAATTTTACATTAAGGAAAAGGTTATTGCCACCATCTCCGGTTTAATTTTGCCATCTTTGCCAATTGGTCCACAATACTTTACCTCGGGAGGAGCTGGTTTCCAGCCTATTTTAACCTTTATTCCTATTATTTCATCCGTAACTTTATCTGGGTCAACACCAACAAGATTTCCCACTAAATTAGGCCCTTCTTCTAGTTGAGCTAAAGCTACAATATAAGGTACTTCGCTTTCAAAGCCCTCTGGGCTTACCCTTATAATTGTATAACTTTTTATTTCTGCTCTACCTTTAAATTCCACCACTTCCATATCCATACTGGCACACTCATTGCAGTTAATCTTTGGTGGGCAAGTATATGCACCGCAACTGTTACACTTAAATCCCATTAGTTTTCCGCTTTTCAAGGCTTCGTTAAATTCTTTATGAGGTAATTTATAGGTTACCATTTTTTTCCTCCTTTAACCTTTAATTCCATAAATTATATTACAAATAACTCCTGAATCTCCGCCTAAAGTATCAGTAAGGCCAATCTTTGCTCCCTCCACCTGGGTACCCCGCTCTACAAACTCTCCCCTTACTTGCTTGACAATCTCGTAAGCTTGAGCTGCTCCGGTAGCTCCAATGGGGTGACCCTTAGATTTAAGACCACCAGAAGGATTAATGGGAATCCGGCCGCCTATTTGGGTTTCGCCTTTTTCCACAGCTTCACTGGCAGTGCCAAAGTCAAAAAAGCCTAAGCATTCAGTAGCTACGATTTCAGCAGTGGTAAAGCAGTCATGAACTTCTGCTACGTCTATATCTTTTGGTTCAATGCCGGCCATGGCATAAGCTGTTTTTGCGGCAGCTACTCTAGACTCAATTAACGTAAAATCTTTTTGTCTATATAAAGGGGCTCCCGAGCCTTGACCTACCCCCAAGATATATACAGGTTTTTCCACCATTTTTTTAGCTTTTTCTTCGGTGGTTATTATAATTGCCGCCGCTCCGTCAGTAAAGGGGCAACAATCAAGAAGCTGTAAAGGTTCAGCAATCATTGGGCCGCTTAATACCTCTTCCACTGTAATTTCTTTACGGAACTGGGCTAAAGGATTTTTAGCCCCGTTTTTATGGTTCTTAACGGCTACCATAGCCATTCTCTCTTTAAGTTTAGATAAAGGAATGCCGTATTTTTTAGAATATAAACGACTTAATATAGCAAAGACACCTGGAAAGGTAAGACCTGTCATACCTTCATAATATTGTTCAGTAGCCATGTTAAAAGTTCTGGTAGCTAAAGGTGTACCCATTGCTAGTTCCCTTTCCGTACCTCCGGCTAAAACCACATCGTAAAAACCGCCCGCTACAGCAACAAAAGCATCCCTGATGGCCATTGAAGCACTGGCACAGGCTCCTTCAAACCTTAAGGATGGTGTTCCCACAGAAAGACCTATTTCTCTGGCCGCGTAAGGAGCCATAAGGGCTTGGCCTTCTTCAAAATCACCAAAAACATTACCTAAATACAAACACTGAATATCACTCGGTTTAATATTTGACCCAATAATAGCTTCCATAGCGGCTTCGGCAAACATTTCGATACTAGATTTTTCCGACTTACCAAACTTTGTCATACCTACTCCGGCTACACATACTTTGCGCATTAACTATACCTCCCTATCTAGTTTTTTATTTTAAAGCTTAACGGTTGCGAAATTGAGGCTTACGTTTTTCCATAAACGCCTTTGTTCCTTCGTGCATATCTTCCGTAGAAAACAACATCCCAAAACCTCGGGATTCGTATTTTAACGCGGAAGGCAACTCTAACCCCATTCCAGTATTTACTAAATCTTTTATGGTCGCTAATGCTACGGCCGGTTTACCGGCAAACTCTACGGCTATTTTTAAGGCTTCATTTAACACCTCCCCTTCAGGCACCACCTTTTGAACCAGACCTATTTGATATGCTTCGTTAGCGTTTATAGGCTGTCCTGAGAAAAGCATCCATTTTGCCCAGCTAGAATTAACTAAGCGCGGTAGACGTTGAGTCCCACCGGCTCCAGGTAAAAGTCCTAAATTAATTTCTGGCACACCTAGTTTTGCCTTTTCTGAGGCAAGGCGTACATCACAGCTTAAAACCAATTCAAGACAGCCGCCTAGGGCAATACCTCCAATGGCGGCAATAACCGGCTTGGGAAGATTTTCGATTTCAAGAAAAAGGTTATGTATGTCTTTAGAATAAAGATAACTTTCAAATACGCTTAGTTGACTTATTTCATCAATATCTGCCCCCGCGCCAAAAACCTTTTCTCCTCCGGTAATAATAACCGTTTTAATCTCATTAGAATCATGGAATTCTTTTATGGCTGTGCCCATCTCGGCTACTACCTTCCGGTTTAACGCATTTAGCTTCTTAGGACGGTTAAGGGTTATTATTCCCACGGCTTCTTTTTGTTCCAACAAGATAGTTTCGTACAATTTATTCCCCCCTCTTAAAATCGTTCTTGTCACTCTTGATATAATAATCTTAAAGAATACACTTTTAATATTCTAGCTTAACTTTAAATTTTCCTTTTTTATTTCAAAAAAATAACCACGGTAGATGATTCTACCCTGGTCATTTTTTAAATTAGAAAGATTTTTTATTCAGCGATAATAAAAGCCGGCGTTACCCCTTCGTCAGGTGTATAATTCATTTTAGGAAGAACTTTTGCTCCTACTGTGACCTTTTTACCAATAATATTATCCATCTTAGCTTTATCCGGATCAACATTAGCAATATTACCCATTAACCACGGTCCTTCTTCTAATTCTGCCATGGCCACAATATAAGGAGCGTCATAACCTTCCGGAGCAACTCTAATTACGGTGAAAGTTTTAATTACCCCTTTTCCACTTAAGGTAACTACTTCATTGTTAGTACTACCGCATTTATCACAGCATAATTTTGGCGGTGCGGTATAGCTGCCACAATCATTGCATTTTAACCCAAGTAATTTTCCCTCTTTAAGGGCTTCAAAATATTGTTTATAAGTTAATTTGTACATTATTAAACCTCCTATTTTTGGATTCCTAAAATAAGATTTACAATTGTACCTGCATCGCCACCTAATGTATCAGTCATTCCTATCTTTGCGTTTTCAACTTGTCTTGCGCCGCACTCTCCTCTTAATTGTTTTACAATCTCGTATACCTGAGCTGCTCCAGTAGCCCCAACCGGGTGTCCTTTTGCCTTAAGACCTCCCGAGGGATTGATGGCTATTTTTCCTCCAATTTCTGTTTCGCCTTTTTCCACGGCTTCACTGGCCGTACCAAAATCATAAAATCCTAGATTTTCTAGTAAGACTATTTCGGCTATGGTAAAGCAATCGTGTACTTCAGCCATGTTAATATCTTTAGGTCCTACGCCTGCCATTTTGTAAGCCTGTTTTGCTGAAGCAATCCGGGAAGGCATTATGGTATAGTCTTTTTGCCTGCACAAAGAGCCGGCGGAACCCTGACCGGCACCAAGAATATACACTGGTTTTTCAACGTGTTTTTTAGCGATTTCGTCAGTAGTTATTACTACTGCCGCACCTCCGTCTGAAAAAGGACAGCAATCAAAAAGCTGGAGGGGGTCGGCTACGACAAAACCTTTTAATACTGTTTCTACGGTAATCTCCTTTTGAAATTGCGCCAGAGGATTTTTTGCGCCGTTTTTGTGATTTTTAACCGCCACCATAGCCATTCTTTCTTTAAGTTTAGGTAAGGGAATATTATACTTGTTCGCGTATAGGTGAGCAAGCATGGCAAATACACCAGGAAAAGTTAAACCACTAAATTCTTCATATTTACTATCGGTGCCCATGGCAAAAGTCCTGGTAGCCAGGGAAGTACCCATAGAGAAGGCTCTTTCTGTGCCACCGGCAACAACAATATCATAAGCACCGGAAGCCACCAGCAAAAAGGCGTTTCTAATTGCTACCGAGGCAGAAGCACATGCCCCCTCAAATCTCATGGCCGTTGTTTCTGGTGGTAGTCCTAATTCATTAGCGCAAAAACCGGCCAGATTTAATTGACCTTCTTCAAAATCACCTAACCCGTTGCCGAGAAATAATGCCTGGACATCTTTTGTTTTAATGTTTGAAGCATTTATTGCTTCCATGGCAGCTTCGGCAAATAATTCTACCTGACTTTTTTCAGTAGGACCAAACTTGGTCATTCCCACACCCATAATGGCAACTTTCCTCATAAACTACGAAAACCTCCTTAAGTTTATATTAATTATTACCAAAACAATTTAAATACTTGAAATAAAGAATTTCTTTAGTTATGACGAAATGTACTTACGGATAATGTACTTACGGATAATGTTTATAATTCTACGTCTTATTTTTTTTTCCTTTGTCTTGTATAAAAAATATTTAAAAAAATAATTTTTATGTTTTATAATGAGCTACACCTACTAAATCACTAAGCTTTTCAATCTTATTTTCCCTTAAATAATTTTCAATTCCTTCTAAAATATCTATTGTGGCGCGCGGGTTAATAAAATTTGCTGTTCCCACGGCAATGGCTTTTGCCCCGGCCATAATAAACTCTAAGGCATCCTGGGCGGTAAAAATACCTCCCATCCCAATGATAGGCAAGGATACCTCTTCAAAAACCTGCCAGACGGCTCTTATAGCCACTGGTTTTATAGCCGGGCCAGATAAACCCCCAAAGATATTTCCCAGGATAGGGCGGCGCTCTTTTAAATCTATGGCCATTCCTAAAACGGTGTTAATCAAAGAAAGAGCGTCTGCTCCGGCCTGGGCTACCGCCTGGGCAATAATTTCTATGCGGGTGACGTTAGGAGACAGCTTAACAATTACGGGTAAACAGGTGTTATTTTTTACCGCCCGGGTAACTTCTGCGGCGGCCGTAGGGTCACTGCCAAACTGCAGCCCCCCTTTTTTTACGTTAGGACAAGAAATATTTACTTCCAACGCGGCAATATTATTTAACTCACTTAGTTTAGCCGCTAAGGCCGCATACTCTTCAACTGTTTCTCCCGCCATATTAACAATTACCGGAATCTTAAATTGACTTAAGTAAGGAAGAATTGAGGCGGCAAAGTACTCAACGCCGGGGTTTTGCAATCCAATAGCGTTAAGGATGCCGGCGGGCGTTTCTACCAATCGGGGCGGCGGGTTGCCGGGGCGGGGGAGTAAAGTAAGGCCCTTAACGGTTATGGCCCCCAGCCGGCTTAAGTCTACGTAAGGAGCATACTCCTGGCCAAAACCAAAAGTACCGGAAACGGTAATAACCGGGTTTTTTAACTTTAAGCCGGCTATTTCTACGGTTAAATCAACGGCTACCAAAGATTAATCCTCCCAAATAATTTCCTGGGCCGGAAAAACAGGACCCTCTTTACAGACCCGGCTGTACCGGAAAGAATTTTCTTTGTCCCCTTTTGTTTTGCAGACACAAGAAAGACAGGCGCCCACCCCGCAGCCCATTTGTTTTTCCAGGGAAACTTCTCCTGGTAAGTTATATTCAGCTAAAAGCTTGGCTACAGTTTTTAACATGGCTTTTGGTCCACAGGCGTAAACCAGGTCTATCTTGTCTGCGCCAAGTAAAGTTGACAGCATTTCGGTTACGGGACCATGATAGCCGCAAGAACCATCATCTGTAGCCAGATGCAGATTAATTTGGGGAGATAAATTTTTAATTTCTGGCTTTAAAAGTAGTTGTTTAGTGCTACGCGCCCCTATTAAAATTTCTATAATAAGGTCAGGTAGGTCTTTTAGCCTTTGAAGCAAAAAAAATAAAGGGGCAATTCCCACTCCTCCGGCTACAACCGCGATACGTAAAAAAAATTGAGGAAAATTTTTTAATTGCTCCAGCCCCTTAGGGCAGCACTTGGGCTGGAAGGGCTGTCCTAAGGGGGGTAAAGTAAAACCCCGGCCTAAAGGGCCTAATACATTTAAATAATCAAGCTCTTTTTTTTGGGCTAAAAGTGCCGTACCTCGTCCAACCACCTGGTATAATACGGCGGCTTCATTTTTTTCCTCATTAACCATAGCTATACTAAAGGGACGGGGTAAAAGAGGATCGTAAGTATTGCTGCAACGGAAATAAACGAATTGCCCCGGTTGGGCCTGGTGAACTAAAAAAGGAGACTTAAAGCTTAAAAAATAAAACCCCGGGGCAATTTCTTCTTGTCGGGTAATTTTAACGGTGTTATAACTTGCCATTTAGCCTGGTAATCACCTTAATGGTTAGTCTTTTTCCAAAATAAGAACGCTTTCTTCTTTGCCTAATTCTCCTAAGCGCACCAAAATTTCTTCGCGGCGGGAGGTAGGAACATTTTTACCCACGTAATCAGGTCGGATGGGTAACTCCCGGTGACCCCGGTCAATTAAAACAGCTAGTTGAATTGACTGGGGACGCCCTAAATCTATTATTGCGTCCAGGGCTGCCCGAACAGTGCGACCGGTATAAATGACATCATCTACTAAGACAATTTTCTGGCCTGTAACTGTAAAAGGAATTTCCGTCCGCCTTACTACTGGCTGGCTGTTAAGGGTAGTAAGGTCGTCGCGGTAAAGGGTAATGTCCAAAATACCTACCGGTATGGCGGCCCCTTCAATTTCCTGAATGTATCTGGCCAGGCGGTTGGCCAGTGGAACGCCGCGTCTCCTAACCCCAATTAACGCCAACATATCTGTGCCGTTGTTTCGTTCAATAATTTCATGGGCGATTCTCGTTAAGGCCCGTTGAATACTTTCGGCATTGAGTACCTGTACTTTTTGACGCAAATAAATTTTTACTCCTTTGACTAATGACTAAAAAAATTTTTAGGGGGGGCACTTGCCGCAGACAGATTTAAATAAAGTAGTACTTAAATAGCGGTCTCCCCGGTCAGGAAGAAGAACTACAACTGTTCCCCGGCGCATATTTTTGGCTATTTTTAAAGCTCCGGCTACGGCTGCGCCGCTGGACATACCTACAAAAAGACCCTCTTTTGTGGCTAACAATCTGGTTACTTCAAAAGCTTCGTCATCTTCAACCGTTATTTTATCATCCATTTCTTCTGGGTGGTAAATTTTTGGTATAATGGATTCTCGCATATTTTTAAGTCCCTGGATAGTATGACCGATAGTCGGTTCAATCCCAACAATTTTAACTCCCGGCTTTTTTTCCTTTAAGTACCTGCCTGTGCCCATTAAGGTTCCGGTAGTTCCCATACCGGCCATAAATACGTCAACCTTTCCTTCTGTTTGCTTAAAAATTTCCGGTCCGGTTGTTTCGTAGTGAGATAAGGTATTGTTTTCGTTAATAAATTGATTGGGCAGGTAATACTTGTGGGGTTCACGGCGCACCATTTCCTCAGCTCTTCTAATGGCACCATCTGTACTTTCATTTGCGGGGGTAAGCATTACTTCTGCCCCGTATGCCACCAGGATTTTTTGTCTCTCCACGCTCACGCACGCCGGCATCAAAAGTTTAACCCGGTACCCTTTGGCGGCCCCAATCATAGCCATTGCAATCCCTGTATTTCCTGAGGTTGGCTCAAGGATAATTTTTTCCTGGGTAAGCTCCCCTGCTTCTTCGGCTTTCTTTACCATATAGTAGGCCGGGCGGTCTTTAACTGATCCTCCGGGATTGCTTCCTTCTAACTTGCCTAAAATTCTTACGTTCGGGTTTCCATTTAAGTGACATAGTTCTACTAAAGGGGTATTTCCAATAGCGGATAAAATATTCATATTCATAAGCATCCTCTCCTTGGGTCCTTAAGATACCCGGCGCGATAATAGTTCTAGCAGGCTTTTTTTTCGTTCCGGCTCCCATAAGGGACAGATTGCCGGTTCCATGTTCATTACTGCTTCCATACAAATACAACAATCAGGGAGACAACATTTAATCTTTTCAGCCGGTTCAGCAGTTGCTTTTTTAACCCATTGAGGATCAACAAACAAAACGCGGGCCAATCCAATTAAATCAGCTTTTTTTTGGGTTAAAATTTCTTCCGCCAGCTCCGGGGTATTAATTCGCCCGGCCACAATTACCGGAATTTTTACCTGCCGTTTAACTATTTCAGCCAATTCAACCATATAACCGGATTGGGAGGCTAAAGCAACTTTCTCCGGCAAAAAAAACGATTCATAAGTGCCGGCGGTAACCGATAAATAATTAATCCCTATTCTTTCCAGAATCATGGCGTATCTTATGGACTCGGAAGGTAAAATGCCGTCCGGCAGCCATTCATCAACTAAAAAACGATAACCAACTGGATAGTTTGTCCCTACCGCTTCTTTTATGGCCTGAACAACCATCATGGGAAAACGCATCCTGTTTTCTAAACTGCCCCCGTATTCATCATTACGTTTATTTGTATGCGGAGAAAGAAACTGAGCCAACAAGTAACCCCCGTGAATTTCAACCGCATCAAAACCTGCCTTTTTGACGCGTAAAGCAGCAGCAGCAAAGGCTTTAATGGTATCTTGAATCTGTTTTTGTTCCATAGGTACAGGCATAGGAACGTCCATGGAGGCTGGTACCGCAGACGCAGAAACACAAGTTGTTACCCAGGCGTATCTTCCTTGATGGTTAATTTGACAACAGGCCAAGGCCCCATTTTCTTTTATAGTCCGGGCTAATTCTTTTAAATCAGGAAGATAATCATCTTTATCCGCCCGCAATGTCCCCCTGGTGCCTGAATGCTCAAAATCTATCACGACGTTTTCGGTAACCACCATGCTAACACCACTTGCCGCCATATCCCGATAATGCTGCAATAACATTTCGCTAATAGTACCGTCATTATTAGCATATCCTAAAAATAAAGGAGTCATAATTAAGCGATTTTTTAAATTTAAAGGACCAACCTTTAAAGAAGAAAAGAGTAAAGGATACTTCATTATTTTAATCCTCCGTTGTTTATAGAACTAAAGTACTTTTCTGTAATATTCGGTATTAAAAGCAAAATTCCTGTTGCTTATTTACGGAAAAATAGTTAAAATACCTTTGACCTTTGTTTTTTATTATAGCATATATTGAGAAGAAAAGGGGTATTTTATGCACATTGGAATAGATATTGACGGGGTAATTGCCAATACTTTTCACCTGCTAGTTCATGAATTAAATGCTTATTTTGGCGTTAATCACGCCTTGGAAGATATAGGCGACTACGACATATATAAAGTATATGGCGTAAGCCCCGAGGAATTAAAACAATTTGCCTTAAGCAAAGAAAATATCTTGATTTCTGGTCCAGATATTATCCCGGGAGCAGATTATTATTTAAAGCTGCTTGTTAGTACGTACGAGGTTAGTTTAATTTCTGCCCGGCAGGAAAAATATTTTCATTTAACCGAGCAATGGATGGAAAAATATAATGTTCCTTACCATCGTCTTATTTTATGGGGTCAGCATGATAAAAGAGAGGTTTGCGTCCATCTAGGGGTTAATTTATTTGTGGAAGACAGCTTAAGAAATGCTGTCCAGATTAACGATTGCAGTATTCCGGTTATTTTATTTAACGCTCCTTACAACCAGGGTGATCTACCTGAAAAAGTTTGGCGCTGTCATTCCTGGTCAGAAATTTATCAAACGATTGACCAGGTAGCAGGATTAAAAAAAGTAGCAGCAGGTGTGGAGTTTTAGGACCACTAAAAAGGGGGGTGGAAACAGATGGCAGATGTTTTTCGAAGAATAGGGGAAAAGGCAAAAGACATGGGTGAAAGGGCAAAGGATTTAGGCGAAAAAGCAAGAGACGTAACTAAAGAGGTCACCAAAAGACCCTCGGAACTACTTGAAATAACCAGACTTAAAATTGAATTATCAAAACTGGAAAAAGAAAAAGAGAATAACTTGAACGGTATTGGAACGCTGGTTTACCAAAAATACCAGGGTAAAGAGAATTTGGACCAGGAAATTGAACGTTTATGTCAGCAGACCAAGGCGCTGGAAGAAGAAAAGGCGAAAATTGAGGAAAAAATTAATAGCTTTCAACCCCGTACTTTAATCTGTCCTGATTGTAAGTGGGAACTGCCGGCAGGAGGAAACTATTGTAGTTTCTGCGGTAAAGAGGCAAAAGAGGCAAAAGAGGTGGAAGAGGTGGAAGAGGTGGAAGAGGTAAAAGAGGTTTAGAGCCAGACTTGTCCTAAAATCCGGCCGAAAAAAATCATTTTTTTAAAGTTTAAAAGCAATAACCCGGTAGAATGTTTTAAGCTAAAAAGCAAAACTTAAGATTCTACAGGGTTATTTTTTTCTCCGCTAAAAAATTGCTCTTGCCATAAATAACAGGTTAGGGTATATTTATAAGAGGCAATGAGCACAATATTGTGCACAAAGGAGGGAACTTGTGAATATTATTCGGATCCAGGACAAGGTATTAAACTCTGAGCGCATTCACCGGGCGGTGGATCAAATTCTGCAGTTACGTCAAGAAGGATTGTCGCAGCAAGAGGTGGCGACGCGTCTTAACATAGACCGCACCTTAATTTCCCGTTTGGAAAGCTTAGGGGAAATTCGTAAAGGTCCGCGCTTGGCCCTGGTAGGTTTTCCGATAGCCAACACCGAAGAATTAACCGCGGTGGCCCAAACGGAAGGCGTGGATTTTATTTTGCTCATGAGTGATAAAGAACGCTGGCGCTTTGTAGAAGAAAAAAGCGGGGCGGAGTTGATTAACGAGTTTATGGCCCTTGTTTCTCAGGCCAAAAATTATGACGCGGTTATCTTTATCGGTTCCGATATGCGGATTAAGCTGATGGAAGCTATTTTAGGCTCCCGCATTATTAGTTGGGAAATTGGTATTTCTCCCATTAAGGAAGATCGCTGGGTTAATCCGGAACAGTTGCGTCAGTTGATTCGCCAGCTAAAAAATGCTGACCTTCACCCTGTCCTTCCCCGTCAAAAGGAATGAAGATGGGCGAGGGAGAAATGAAATATTAAAAAACAAGGAGAAAGTGTCTAATGCATAATTTTACCGCCTATGTTAATCCTCACCTGGGCAGACTTTTAGAACAGGTGCACATAGACAAGGTTTTTAGCCGGGGGGAAGGTCACTACCTTTATGATACCGCGGGTAATCGTTATTTGGATTTTATTGCTGCTTACGGGGCTTTGCCTTTTGGTTTCAATCCGCCCGAGATTTGGGAAGCTATAGAGGAAGTGCGCTACTGCAACCAGCCCAGCTTTATTCAACCCTCAGCCCTTGAGGCGGCCGGAGAACTGGCCCGGCGCTTGATTGAACTGGCTCCTAAAGGGCTTGGGTACGTGACTTTTACCAACAGCGGGGCGGAAACAGTAGAAGCAGCCCTAAAAATAGCCCGGGCCGCAACAAAAAGAACGGGTATCCTAAGCACCATCAATAGTTTTCACGGCAAGACATTGGGGGCCCTTTCCGCCACAGGCAAAGAATACTACCAGACCCCTTTTGGAGTTCCAGGGCCAAACTTTAAGTTTATTCCCTTTGGTGACTTGGCCGCCCTGCAGGAAGAACTGGAAGTTAATGGTTCTGACTACGCCGCCTTTATTGTCGAGCCAATTCAAGGCGAAGGGGGGATTATAATTCCCCCGGCCGGTTATCTTTCCCGGGCCAGGGAAATATGTCATACCCACGGCCTTTTGTTTATCTTAGATGAAATTCAAACCGGTCTTGGCCGGACCGGTAAGCTCTTTGCCTGTGAAGAGGAAAATCTTTGCCCTGATTTATTGCTTTTAGCCAAGGCCTTGGGTGGTGGGCTTTTCCCTATTGGGGCCTGTCTTTGTACCGCGGCCGCCTACACCAAAGACTTTGGCGAAAGGCATTCTTCCACCTTTGCCGCCAATACCCTTGGTTGCCGGATAGGACTTAAAGTACTGGACCTTCTAACTAGGGATAACCAGGCTCTCATCAAGCAGGTCCAAAAAAACGGTCAGTATTTACTTCAGGAGTTGCTTGCCCTTAAATCCCGCTTCCCCCGGGTGTTAAAAGACGTACGCGGCCGCGGCTATATGTTGGGCTTGGAGTTTGAAATGAGCCGGGCTGATTTTCCCGGCTGTCTTTTAAGCGTTCTTTCCGAGCAGGAAAGCCTTACTCCTTTAATTACCAGCTACCTTTTAAATACGGAAAAATTAAGAGTAGCACCTACCTTGAACGGGAACAAAGTTATTCGCATAGAACCACCCCTGACCGTTACTTTAGAAGAATGTAAAATGGCCCTTAAGTCCCTGGAAAAACTGTTATACGTCCTGGATGCCGGTAATACCCTGGAAATTTTACGTCCGGTTTTGGACCTTGGAGAACAGCAAGTACCTTACGTACCCCAAACAAGCAAACACTCATGGGACCAGTACCAACCGTCTCCTGACCCCCAGGAAGGCCGTTTTGCCTTCCTGGTTCATCCCTTGGATTTAAATAACTACTGTGAATTTGATGCCAGCCTGGCTGCTTTGTCCCGGGAAAAGCTGCAGCAACTGGCTGATTTGGGCAATGAAGTTCTGGAACCTTTTGTCGTTGGTAAAACTACGGTGGAATCCCCGGCCGGGCACCGGGCTTACGGTGAGTTTATTGCTTTGCCCCATACCGCCGAAGAAATGCTAAATCTCACGCCGGATGATGCTTTAAAGGAGTTGGAAAAAGCCCTGACGCTGGCCCTGGAACGGGGGGCGCGTCTTACTGGGCTGGGCGCTTATACTTCAGTGGTATCCCGGGGTGGCACCATGTTGCAGGGACGCTTTTTGCCTTTGACTACCGGCAACAGCTACACCGTGATTTCAGGGGCTGAAGCAGTTAAACTGGCGGCCCGGCGGCTTTCTCTCGACTTAAGTTCAAATGCAGCCGCGGTAATAGGCGCTACCGGTTCTATTGGCCGCGCCCTGGCTATTTTACTGGCGGAAGAAATGCAAAGCCTTATTCTAGTTGGCAACGCCCGCCACCCTAAGGCCAGTTTAAGACGCCTGCGCCGGGTAGAAGCCGACCTGTGCCGGCATCTGATTAACCGGGCAGCGGACGGTTGGAAGCCGGCCGCCGCCAGTTTAGGGGAACGTCTCTTGCAATTAAAACTGCCCGCCCCTGAGTCCCCTCAGGACGAATGGTTGTCTGTAGCTGAGCAACTGGAAAAGGAAGGCTACCTGGTAAATACGACCAACCTTAGTCTAGCTTTGGCTAAAGCTCAGGTGGTAATTACCGCTACCAGCAGTGTAGAAGACTTGATTAAACCCGGATGGTTAGTTCCAGGAGCAATTATTTGCGATATTTCCAAGCCTCCTAATGTACGTCCAACCTTACGGCAGTTGCGGCCAGATGTTTTAGTGATTGACGGAGGGATTGTGGAAATACCCGGACGCCCCTCCCTGGGGTGGGACTTTGGCCTTGAACCAGGTCATGCTTATGCCTGCATGGCCGAGACCATAATGCTGGCTTTGGAGCATCATTACACTGACATGAGCCTGGGGACCGACCTGCGCCTGGAAAATATGCTTTACTTAAGACAACTGGCCCAAAAGCACGGTTTTACCCTGGCGCAGTTACGCAGTTTTGACCGGCCAATAAGTGAAGAGGAATGGCGGCACGTAGTAGAGGCCCGCTTTGAAGCTACCGGCCCTTTAATGGAAAGTAGGAAGTGGAAAAGAGTTGAAGACCTAACAACCTCTCACTTCTAACCTCTCATAAGTACGAGTTTTGACGATTAAGTTGTTTTATATTGGACCCTGAAATTCGGACAGCGGAAAAAGTAAATTCAAGATACAATTGAAAAGCAATCTGCAAGTTGCAATTGCAGACATAACAAAAGTTTTTTAATTAAGGATGGTGTAATTATAAAGAAATTAAAGATCCTAAGCGGGAAGTATTTCCGCTAATCCAATTCTTGTTGATGCTGGGCTTTGCGATTATAATAAAGAAGGCAAGGCATTTATTATTAGATATATGGATGTAGCACTATGACAGGGCTGTTGCCAAAAGTAATTGCTGACGACGTAATTAGAGCGTTAAAACGGATAGGCTTTTTCTTTTCAAGACAAGACGGGAGTTATAAGATTTTCAAAAACAAAGTAACCGCCATGCTTAGAATAGGTAAATAAAACGTAACTGCTCAGGTAGGCACAGAGGGGCAAAGGGGGTAGTGTCAATATCCTTGTGTAAAAACTTTTATCAAATAGCTTCCCTCTAAATATACTTATGGAAAAACTAACCTAAAATGATAAAAAGCATTAAATTTAAACAAACCACCTTGAATTAAAACCCA
>JJNX02000023.1 GCA_000681355.2 Peptococcaceae bacterium SCADC1_2_3 | reverse complement strand
TCAACTGGTTTCAAGACAACCGTTACCACCGGAGCTTTCACCTTAAAGACGATAAAACAGGCGAGGCTTTAACTGACCTTTTGGAAATTCACATCCTGGAGATTGAAAAAATTAAAGGCCTTGGCCGCAGACCAAAGGATGCTTTAGAAGCCTGGCTGGTCTACTTCAGTAATTTAGAAGGAAAAGAAATGGAGGAGATTGCGATGGAAAACCCGGCCATCAGAAAAGCACTGACCGTTGAAGAAATGTTCTGGCAAAGCGAAAAAGAACGCAGGATTTACGAGTTGCAGGAGAAAGCACTGCATGAGAGGCTTTCTGCATTGGCTGAAGCAAGGGCAGAAGCTATGGCAGAAGGTGAGGCCAGAGGTGAGGCCAGAGGTGAGGCCAGAGGTGAGGCCAGAGGTGAGGCCAGAGCAAAACAGGATGCTATTTGCAAATTCCTGGAGAAAAGGTTCCGGGCAGACACCTCCGGTCTGCAACAAAAAGTACATCAAACATCAAAACTTGAGGTACTGGACCGGATTCTAGAAGAGCTTTTTAGTGCCAGTACATTAGAGGAAGCAAAGGGGATCATAAATGGACAGGTACATTGATTTAGGAAAATTTGGGGACGGTTCTTGAATTGAATGCCCCCAACGTATTATAGTTACTATAATTTTCAGCTTAGCGGCAGAAGAATCATTTGGGAGAAACGGCTGAGGTGCTGTATAATATAAAAGCAAAGGCTCTATAGGGTGTTAAATTTCTTAGAAGAGGTTGGCCAGGAAGTAGTTTTTCTCCCGAGTGATACTTTGCGTCAGGTGGTATCTAAACCTGGTCAAGCGCTGTAAGGGAAGGTAGCGGAAATCTACCTGGCTGTTTTTCGGCAAGCGGCCGAAGCGCAGGCGATCCGCAATCACCCAAGCATCTGTCCAGTCATCCTTGGGTAAGTCAACGTAAGCTTTTTTAAAGTTAGCAATCACCTTTGGGTTAAAGATGTAAATTTGAGGCTCATAAGGAGCCAGGCGGTGGTCTCAAGGCCAGCCCCATTTGCATAGGCCAACCATATACTGATGTGGATTCCAGGCCGGTTACCACACGGGTAATATTTGATGGAAGGCATATTTGCAGGATTGATTCAACAAAGGAATCCATTCCCGGTTGGTTGTTCTCGAACCGCTGCCGTTTGGAAGCTTCTGTTCCTTGGTCATCCATGTATTGAACCTTGAAATCTCTCATACTAACATCGATGCCGACGTATAAGGTTTTAATCATGTAAACACCTCCCTTCAGTGTTAGTAAGTGAAAATTGCTTGCTGGTCCCAGGCACCATGGCCGGTCATCAACCTCGCCAAAATCAGCACTGGACCTATCGCACCTGTTTCCACCCGGTCTGCTGCATACGGGAGGGGAATCGGTAGGCTGTGCAACCTACGAGTTAGAAGTTCAGACCATGGGCTGGGTGTCAGTCTTTTTTCAGAGGTAAAACCTCAAGGAGGAAAAATCCTACACCAGGATGCAATCTCACGATTACATTTTGCCTGGGACAGCAGCAAAAAGAAAGAGTAATTTTAATTCTTAACCAGATTAGATGGTAAACTATTTTTGAAGAAATGGTTGTGGGGGCTTGTGGATAACCATTTCATAGTTACCCACAAGCCCCACAACCACGGCGACTACGAGTAAAACAATCATTATCAGATATAGAATAGTTTCCGGAAAAATTTTTATTCTCTTAAGGGAACTTTTTGCCGTGGATATTTGTCTAAATAAAGGAAGGGTTATTTGATTGATGGTAAGTGAGAAAAACTTATCATCTTTTTGGAAGGGGGGAATGCCCCGGGGAATGTCTTTTGGAAAAGACAAATGTAAATGAAATGAAAAAAAAGGGGTGATTTCAAGGCTTAGGCGATTTAATCTAAACGAAGAACCTTACACTTTTTGGTTTATTTGGTTTAATTGAATAGTTAATACGTTTATAAAGGAGGGAATACTCAAGTGTCACTTGCAAAGTTAAAATTAAGCAGGTGGGCTGTCATTCTGGCAGTGCTGGTCCTGGGTTGTTTTTTGTTTGCCGGGGTAACAATGGCGGCGCCGGTTGATTATGCAGCGATTGTAATACCTGACGGGAACCCGGCAACAGGTGATCCGACTAACGTTGTCAAGGCCAGTCACACTTACGATTACTGGGTTTGTTCCGGCTTATTTGGCGGGATTGATGTAGGAGTATTTGCAGATCAGCCGATAGTGGTTGATTTCCCGGAGATCGCCGACCCGACAGCCGATCAGTTTGATCTTTCGCCGGCGGCGGGAAAGACTGTGCCTGTACGTCTTTGGGTCTATGGTAACGAGATTATTGCCCAGGCCATACCGCAGATTGATAACGTAAATCACACGGCTACCCTGGTGATTCAAAAACAAAACCTGCCGCAAATGGGTACAGTCAATTGTTTTCAGATCGAGGGCTTAAGGGTGAAGAACACTTGCCTGCCGGGAAGCTATTGCGTCACGCTGCGTCATCCGTGCTTTACCGGTGGTGTCTCAGCCTGCATGGCGCTAAAAGTAGTGCCTACCGTAGGGAAAATAACGCTTAATTTGCCCGACCCCCCTTACGTTAAAGGCGCTACGGTCACTGTCACCGGAGAGGTTTGGAATGCCTGCGGCAAACCGTGGCCGTTTGATACCTGGCCGGTAATTATTGACATCGTGGATAAAAAAGGTCTGCGTGCGCAGGATCCTTATTACAATTCGCCAGGAGGTTGCCCTGTAGAAAACGGGGAAACTGTAATTGAAAATTGTTGTGCGACCATTGACCCATGCTCAGACGAGCCGATTTGTCCCGTGATCGCGCATACGAAGCAGTTAGGGAATAAAACCATCTTCACAGCCGAGATAATGCTGCCGGCTTGTGAAACGTATGGTTTGGATTACACTATCCGGGCGCGGACGATCGAAACACAGGACTGCAATGCAGATTCTACAATTGACTACGTCCAGGCTTTTATTGTGGATCCTCAGCTTGTCCCTGCCGAGAGTCTGGAGGATCAGCAAGGGGTAACCGGTCCCGGCGGAACTCACATTTTCTGGAGCACTTTCTTCGGTAAAGGTTGTGCAGATACCCTGGAACATGCCTGGCTGGAGGCGCTTCCGCAGACCGTTACGCTAGCGCCCGGTGTGCCTGCTTGCATTGGGCCGAGTTGTTTACCGACAATACCTTTTGATAAACCTTACAATTTCTGCATTAACGTTTACGATAAGTTCGGTAACCCGACCACAGTAAGGGACGCCAACGGTATAAAGGTTGACCTTGCTGCCTATACTGGTGATCCTGGGTACCCAGGAAAGGTTGCCGGCATCTTTAGAGACGCCATAAGACCCGCGGGCAACGAAATCACCCACATTTACATTCCGCAAGGGGAAACCGGGATTTGCGTTTGGTTTTACCCGAAAGAACTAGGTTCAATTGTGATTGAAGGCCGTTCCATAATCAACGGTAACAAGGCGATTGCCAGATGCTGGACGACGGTTGTTGAACCAACAGGCGCTATCTTAGAAGTTACCCCCAAGGTGACCAATGATAACGGCGACCCTGTGGCCGGCTGGCCGCTGGCGTCGGCGATTTGGTTAAAGGATGAGCAGGGGAACGATATCAACGCCACCCAGGATTACGACGTTTATATTTCCCTGCGGAGCGCAAACGACGGAGACGATGGAAATTGGGCCGAGGATAGTGTAAGTGAATTTTGTTCTTCGAGTTGCGCGATGTGGGATACGGCGCTTGACGTTACCTTTGGCAAAGCAGGCGCCAACAAAGGCGACGGTGACATTTACGTAGACGGCAACCTGGTTTGTGAAAAATGCTATCCCTGGGCTAAGTACACGCACCCGTACTGCACCGTGAAGTCACACTTCTATATCTATCCTTCTCAGAGCTGTGCTTGTAATGTTTTGTACGCGCAGGCAAAGCTGGTCGGCAAAACAAACAATAAAGTCATCCTCACCAATACAGTTGAAATTGGCCCCTTTGCCGATCCGGTCGAGTTAAAGCGCGTGTTAGAGGCGGAAAAGTGGCAGATCCTTTCCACCCCGCAGGAACTGGTAGGCAGCGGCGGTATGGATTCCATATTACCAGCGAGCAGCTTTACCGATATTCTTACCTATAAAGATTATCAGTGGAATAGCCTTGCTCCCAGCGATAAACTAAATCCGCTTTATGCCTACTACGTAAAGACGAAGCAAAGAGCAACACAAGGAGATCCAAATTGCTACGTGGCAAAATACATCTTTAAACGGGTTACCCAGCCCGGTCAGGATGTACCGCCCACCAGAACCCTGGTGCAGGGTTGGAACCTGGTCGGAGTCGCCATGCCGAGCGAGATGACCTTGCCGCCGGCAATAGAAATTGATCTGACCGGCAATTGCAGGGTACCTAATTGCGATACACCAAATTGTGAGGGCTATCCTTGCGCCAAGCTTTACCAGCCTGAGTTCTTGGGCAAGATGCTCGGAACCACCTGCGAAGCCTGCAAGAAGACCTATAACCCGGGCGGCCCCGGACTGGATATCGTCGTTGATCTCAATCCGAACACAGGAATAAAGGGCGTAAGTATTGACGGCGATCCCAACAAGATGGCTAACCTGGCCGGGTTTACGGCGGCCGATGTTTCCCAGGGTACGCTTGAAGCCTGGGCGCTCGACCCGCTTTATCTGGTGTTTAACGGCGACGGCTACTGGATTTACATGACCAAAACCCAGACGCTGGCTGCCGAGATTGGCCAGGAGCTTATTGATCCCTAAAAAAATAGCATAACCATAAATTATCTTGGTAGTGTATTGCTTGCTTGTCCTGTTATTATGAAAAAGACGGACAGGATAATATCTGGCAGGATCCTACCTGGTGCGGCGGATCCGCCGCACCAGGTAAGCTTTTTTTCCTTGAATAAAGAAGATGAAAGGAAAGTTATTTTGAAAGCTATTTTTAAAGGGGAAAACTGGATGCAGAAAAAACAAAAAAACTTGGGCCAAAAGTTTTGGGTATTCGTTTTCTTTTTAGGGGCATTATTTTTTTTCCAGAACAATGCTTGCGCCCAACAAAATTCCTCCCCGCAACCGCCGGTGGCTTTTCCCGCCCTGTACTACGGAACGGTCAAAACCGAAGCGGGACAGGCCGTTGCCTCCGGTGTGGTGAAGGCCTTTGTCGAAGGGAAGCTTTGCGGCGAACTGCCTTTTTTAAACGGTTGTTACGGGGTGCCGTCCTGGGATCCCTATACCCCGCGGTTGCTTGTCTATAGTAAAGAGGACTTAAGCGGCAAAGAAGTAAATTTTGAGGTTACAGTTAACGGCCAGGCGTATCCAGCGCGTACCGCACCCCCCAAAGTAATCTGGGAGAGCAAGGCAAAGCAGCAGGTAGATCTAATAGTTGTCACTACCGGGCAGGGCACTTTACCGGCAGCCTTTGGTGATTTAAAGGGGCATTGGGCCGCCGGCGCCGCCCAGCAAGCGATTGATACGGGATTGTTCAAAGGCTACGAAGACCATACTTTCCGGCCGGAAAACCTGCTTACCCGCGCGGAGTTTTCCGCCTTGATGGCGCGTATCCTTGTTTTGGGCACTGAGAAACCCGAAATACTGGCTAATCTTAGTGATGCTTCAGATATCCCTGCCTGGGCTCAAGACTCTGTCGCCGCGTCTGTATACGCGGGTTTATTAAAAGGATATCCGGAAGAGAACGGAAAAGTTTCTTTTCGGCCCAACAAGCCCTTGAGCAGGGCGGAGTTGGCAGCAATCTTAGGGCGGGTGCTCAATCCGGCGCCTGATGTCCAGCAGTCCCTAAAAGCTCCTCCGGCGGGTTTTGTCGATCAGGAACAAATTCCGGCCTGGGCCAAGGAAGCGGTAGCCCTGATCGTCCAGAAAGGCATCCTGAAAGGTTACCCGGACGGTGACTTTGGGCCGTTCAAAGAAGTTACGCGGGCCGAAGCGGCAGTAGCCCTGGAACGGTTTTGGAAAGTGCTGACGGAGTCTTAAATCATGATTTTAGCGGTTTTGTTTTACGGAATGAAAAACTCTAACTAAATTTTTTAAGGAGGGCAGATGGGATGAGACAGTTGAAAAAGAAAAGTTTAGCTGTAGTTTTGTTCACATTTGTTTTCATCTTCGTCTTGGGTGGGTTGGTTTTGGCTGCTGAGCTGCCGGTAATCCCAACCTGTTACGAGGGAACAGTGAAGAACAAGGCCGGCGAATTGGTTCAAACAGGTGTGGTGAATGTTTATATTGGAGGAAAATTGTATGCCCAGGATACAATAGAAAAGGGCGCTTTTAGTGCGTGTTTCGAAGGGGAACAAAGTGTTTTCAACCAGCCGGCTGAATTTAAAGTAACGGTTGGAGAAAAAGAATACCCGGCCCAGTCTACCCCTTCGGAAATTAAATATCAACAGGGTGATTACCTTAGTGTAAATCTTTTGTCTGACGTTCCGGCGCAAGGGACCAGTGGCGGCGCTGCCCCGGGAGGAACTGGAACTGTCAGTGAGCAGCAGGCGCCCAAAGCGCCCGTGGCCGCTCCGGCGCCCGGAAATTACACCGGGAGCGTAGAAATAAGTTTATCTTCTTCTGCCGCGGGGGCAAAAATTTATTACACCACCGACGGGACAAACCCGAAACAGAGCAACACACGCCAGGAATACAAAGAAAAATTCACGATTAAAACAACTACCGCCATAAAAGCAGTTGCTTATCTTAATAATTTATACAGTGAGGAAGCTGTTTTTATCTATCAGAATTCTTCCACACCCGCACCACAGGCTGTTGAATTTACCGATCTGCAGGGCCACTGGGCTGCCGTGGTTATCGGACAACTAGTTGAAAAAGGGATAATCAGCGGCTATGAGGATAAAACCTTCCGGCCGAATAAGATGATCAGCCGGGCAGAATTTTCCGCCATCATTGCCCGGGCGCTGGCGTTGGATAGCGTTGATCCCAGCATAAAGGGATGCGGCAGTTGCGTAAATGCCAGCTATAACGCGAAGCTTGCCGAGTTCAGTGATGCGGCGGATATTCCGGTGTGGGCCAAGGGTTCTGTCGCTGAGGCTGTATATGCGGATTTATTAAAGGGTTATCCCGAAGCAGACGGGGAAAATACTTTTCGCCCGGCAAAGCCGCTTACCAGGGCTGAGCTGGCGGCGATTTTAAGCCGTGTGCTGGTTCAAAAACTGGGTGAACAGCAGCAGCCCCCGGCAAATTTTACCGACCAGAAGAAAATCCCGGTCTGGGCCAGCGAGGCGGTAAATACCGTGGCCCAAAAGGGTATTGTGAAGGGTTATCCGGATGGCGCCTTTGGGCCCCAAAAAGAAATCACCCGCGCTGAAACAGCGGCCATGATCGTGCGTTTGTTAGAAGCAATATCGGCCCCGTAATTTAATAACCTGTTGTTTTTAAATTATTGCTTAAGATTGCTTATGAATTGTTCACAGGGTGTTCTTTAAACTTATTTTTTAGGAGGGTTTCAAAATGAAGCGGCGGCGAAAAAGGCTTTTCCAAATGAGGGTCCTGGTCGTTCTTGGCGCCGTTCTTTGTCTTTTGGCATTGGCCGGCCCGGCCGCGGCCGATGACCCTATACCACTATTTCCCGCCCAGTATTACGGTTCTGTTCAGACTACTGACGGGCAGCCGGTTGAAGAGGGGATTGTAAGGGCATATATTGACGGCGAGGAGCGCAGCCCTAAACCTCCTACTTATCTTCCTTTTACCTTTACCGGGGGTTTTTACGGTGACCCCGAACATGAGAAATTAGCCGTTACCGGTTCTAACGAGGACACGGGAAAACAAGTAACATTTAAGGTTGAAGTTAATGGCTATCTCTACCCCGCCCAAACGTATGTCAATGGCAGTCTGGCGACAGTTTATTGGGCCAGCGGGGACACAAAGCAGGTTGACCTTAAAATTCCGCCGGTGATTATCATCAAAGGGCAAGTCTGCTTGGAAAAGGTTCAGCCTTCCGATCCCGAGCCCACCCATCAGGGTACGCTGGTTAAAGTTACCCAGGGCGGAAATATTTTTGGCCCCGTTGAGTCCGATTCAAGCGGCGCTTATGAAATTATCGGCTTATACCCGTCAGTTGCTTGTCAGGTAGAGTTCACTCACCCCGGGGCAAGCTGGAAAAAAGAAGTCCGTCAGGTCACTCCTCCCGCGGTAAGCGGAGTCCTAGAACTGGAAAAGGTAACGCTTTATCTCGGCGACATGAATTCCGACGACGCCATCAATATTTTAGACCTTCTGTGGATGGCCAGTGTGATGGGTCCGGTTACGCCCGAAGCTCAAAAAGCAGATGTAAACAAAGACGGGCAGGTAAATATTCTGGATTTGCTCCGGGTAGCAAATAACATCGGTAAATAAAGGGGTGGTGACTGGGAACAGGGATGAAAAATATCCGCTCAAAAAACAGTTTACGGCTTAATGATTAATGAAAGGAGTGATTGCGAGAATGAAAGATACCCGCCAAAGATTAAAATTGGCCCTGCTTGCTTTTGCCTTTACCTTTTCTGTTTTGTTTATTTGTGCGCCGCCGGTTTGGGCCGATGAAAATGAGCTGACCAGTACTGACTGCGTGGAAGCTTTAACACCCGTTTGGGATAGACTGGCTCTTTTGAACGCCCAGGAGGTTGAATCACTGGTAAATATCTTAAAAGAGCTAAACCTGGCACTTTTTTCTGGGATAAACGGCAACCCGCCGGTTCTCACCGCGCAGCAGCAGTTCGTCCTTAAATCAAAGTATGCCCTTGACTATTCCGGGCTGCTTTTGCCCCAGGTTTTAGATGCTTATGTAAATACTCATCAAAGCAAAGGTGCCGGTGGATACGCAGGTTTCGTCCAGGCCGTTTCCCCTGTAAACCGCGACGTCACTTACCTGGCCGATTTGTATGAAACTTTACGTAATGCCCTCCCCTTAAGCTACCGGGTGGAAATGAATCACACGTGGGGCTGGGGAGAAAGAGAACGCCTGGAGTTTTATATTAAACTGCTGAAGACAATTAAGCTTGACCCGGCCGGAAACATTTCGTGCCCGCGATTTGACGCTTTAGTTGAACGGTACATTATAAACGTGAGTAAGATCACCAAAAAAGATTTGGACGATGCTGGTTTTAACTGTCAATTGTTTGCGGCGGCCATTCTTCAATTGACGTCCGAAGAAAAGACAACGCTTGCCGGGATATTGACAAAAATAGGATTGGGCAGCGCTTCTCTGATCAAAGGTAACGTTTTTCTAGAAAAGGTTTACCCTGCGGACCCCGAGCCCAATCACGCCGGAACCTTAGTCAAGGTAAAGAAAAATGGCGACGTAGTGGCCAGCGCGGCTTCTCTGCCCAGCGGCAGTTACGAAGTGGGCAGCCTGTCTGCCGGCAGCTACCAGGCATCCTTCGATCGCCCGGACGGGAGTTGGAAGGAAGAAATCCGGCCGGTAACCCTTGGTGAGGGCGAGGTGAAAACGCTAGAAGACGTGCTCTTGCGCCTTGGTGATATGAATGACGACGGGACCATCAATATTTTAGATCTCTTATGGATGGCGGCCAGAATGGGACCGGTTACTGGTCCTGAATCTCAAAAAGCAGATGTTAATAAAGACGGGCAGGTTAATATTTTAGACTTGCTCCGGGTAGCTCAAAACATGGGCTTGTAAGTTAAAAAACAAGACTTTTATGAAAAAGGAGGGCATAAGTGTTGAGAAAAAAAACATTTCTTTTTTTCCTGCTGGGGCTGATGGTCATGCTTTGCCTGGCAGTTCCTGCCTGGGCAAACGGCCCTAGCATAGGACCAGTCACCCCGGCAACCGTAAACATTAACCAGGAATTTGACGTTAATGTTGAAGTCAATAATGTTATAAATTTGGCAGCAGTTGAGTTTAAGTTGAGTTATGACCCTAACATTTTGGAAGCTTTAAGTGTGACTAAGGGAGTCCCAGCTAAAGCAATGGTATTTAAAGACGATATCACTACTGGACTTGTTTGGTTTGCTTCCACAATAACCAATCAAGCTGATGTTTATACAGGTTCAGATGTTGTTGCAGTAGTTAAATTTAGGGCTAAAGAAGAAGTTGGTTCAAGCACTTTAGCACTATCTAATACGGTTTTAGGATACTGGGATGCATCAGGAACGGGTGCAATACCGCACAATATTCTTCCTGCGGCCACAGTTAACGTTGTCCAAATTGTTGTTCCCACCGTGCAAACCAACGCAGCCACAGGCATTACCACCAACTCCGCCACCCTAAACGGTGAAATAACCAACACAGGCGGAGAGAACTGCGACCAGCGCAAATTCCAGTACAGGCAGCAGGGCGCTGGAACCTGGATCGACGCCGGAGTACAGACAGGCACCTTTGGAACGGGCGCCTTCAGCTTTGCCCTGACCGGTCTTACAGAAGGCACCGGTTACGAATACAAAGCAATGGCACACAACAGCGCTAACTGGGGAGAAGGTTCAGTCGTACAATTTACTACAAATAGTGAGCCACAAGTGCTAGATATTAATATTAATCTAAATCCGGCGGAAGACATTAGCTTTACCCGTCCGCTTACTATTACCGGCACGGCTACAGGGCCGGGCGCTGATAATGTAGCCTGGCAGGTCGAAATAAAAGATGGTGACGTGGTTATAGCAAGCCACACACCGGCGAATGGTCCGAACTTTACCTGGGAATATAGCCCGGTAGAGGGTTTGCCCATTGTGGGCAGCTATTCAGTTCGGGTTGTCGCAACACCAGAAGCAGGCGCTCCTGTGGAAAAGGTTGTACCTTTTAACATTTATAATTACCCGCTGAAAATTACTGATTTAAATATTGTCAACAACGGGGCAACGCATACATTATCGGGAACCGTAACAAATCTTGAGAACAGTTCACAGCCTGTCGTGGGAATATGTCAGGTTACTGGCCCCGACGGAAGCGTGGTTTTCCTGGAGCCTGCCGCCCAAATTACAGTTGACGCTTTAGGAAGCCAGACGATAGTATTTACGTTTAATACTCCACAGGCTGCAGGAACATATAAAGCAGAGCTGTTTATCTGGCTGCTCAATGACGGTATCCGTACAGTGGGCACGCCGAAAGATACCACGTTCTTAATTTAGGAAGGGGTGATTCAAAGAATGAAATTAAAAAAATTCTGTCTTGTCCTCTCACTTATCGCAGTTTTCCTGTTCACCGGCTTAATAGGTGGCCCGGGTATTGTTTTTGCCGATGAACCTGAACCTGACTGGAGCCAGATTATCGCAGATCTTGATGATCTCCGGGACAGCCTGGACAACTTAAGTCCAGACCAGGTAGAAGACGCCGTTGATCTTTGGGAAAAAATGATTAAGATGCTTTGGGGTCAGGGCGGCAACCCGCTGGTTTTAAGCGCGGAAGAGCAAAGTTGCCTGAACAATAAGTTTGGCATTAACTATACAATTGCCTTAGCTCCGGTTAATTCATTCAAAAATTATGTTAACAGTAACACAAGTAATAAACTAACCGGTTACGAAGGTTTTGTAAACGCGCTTCAAACCCCTGACTCTGCTTACCTCGTACCTCTTTGCGGTACTCTTTACAATGCCCTTGGTACGCCGGTAATAAGTAAACTTGAGGAACACAAGATTACGATTGACGAATTGGTGGGGATTATTGCTGACCTGGCGAAGGTAAAATTCACCCCGGGATTAGCGCTTACTCCCGAGGTAAATCAGCAAATCACGGCTGTTTTGAATAAGCTTGTTGGCCAAAGCAATCTCACGAACGATGATTTAATTTGTTGTGGTTTAACTGGAGAGAACTTTGGGGAGTTGCTTGGTCAGTTAAGTGAAGAAGAAAAAGCTTCTTTAGAAGATGTGTTTGACACGATGGGCAATATTGACCATGATCAACAAGGAACTGTGCCGCAGGCCATAGTTGAACCGGTAAATGGCGCTACCGGGGTAGCCCTGAATGCGGTGGTCAGCGCGGTATTTGATCAGGACGTGACCCCAGAAAATCTAGCCGGTGTAACCATCAAAGACGCGGCCGATAACCTTGTAGGGGGAATAAACACCGCTCTGGCGGCGGATCAGCGCACCCTAAATATTGCCCACGATTTGTTTGCTTATAATACTGTTTATACCGTTACCATTCCTGCGGGTGCCGTCCAGGCTAGCGAAGGAAAGGCAGGCAATGCTGAAATCACCTGGAGTTTTCAAATCCTCGCGCCGCCTCAAGGTGATTATATCCTTGCCGTAACAACTAATAAACCAAGTTACAGCCATGGAGAAACAGTAAACGTTACAGGTACGCTAAAACAAAATAACCAGGAACAAACTCCGGTCGAGAACGTCTCAATTGGCCTGCAACTGATAAAGGATAATCTTACAACTGTTGCTGTTAACCAGGTAATCACAGACGCTAATGGAGTATTTACCTGGCAAATCCCGACTGGTTGGCTGGATGCCGGTAGCTATACCGTGTTTGCCACCGCCAACGTGGCCAGCACGCAGACTACATTTGCGATCACCGAAGCGGTAGTGGTTGCCCCTACTGTCCAGACCAACGCAGCCACAGGCATTACCACCAACTCCGCTACTCTAAACGGTAACATTACCAATACCGGCGGGGAAGATTGCAACCAGCGCAAGTTCCAGTATAAACAGCAGGGCGCGGCAAGCTGGACCGACACTACCGTTGAAACCGGCTCCTTTGGGACGGGCGACTTCAAGTTCGATCTAACCGGGCTTACTCCCAACACTACCTACGAAGTTAAGGCCCTGGCGCATAACACCGCCGGTTGGGGCGAAGGAACAGTCTTAACCTTCACCACCCTTACTTCTGGCGGAAGTACTGGCGGAGGCGGAGGTGGTGGTGGCGGCAGTACGTGCGTGCTGGATGTCGATACCTACATGCCGGCGGCAAGCGCTGAAAACGTCGCCATCGACACAGTGGTGAAAGTCACCTTCAAACAAAATATTTCGGCTGTGGATCTGACAAAAGTAAGCGTTAAAGACGCTCTTAACAATATCGTGAGCGGGGTAAAGGCGACAGTGGATGGAAAGGTCTTAACCATTACTCACGACAATTTTGCTTATAATACAAAGTATACCGTCAGCCTTCCGTACGGGACTTTAAAACGGTCAGACTGCACGACTAATAACTCCAGCCTGAGTTGGAGCTTCACTACAGCGAAGGAAACAATCCTGCCTCAGTCCTGTGTATATTCAGATGTTCCGGAAAATTACTGGGCAGCAGGCGTAATCAAGGAACTGTGTGAAAAAGGTATACTAGACGGATACCCGGACGGCACTTTCAGGCCTAGAAACGACATCACCAGAGCAGAGTTTACCAAAATAATTGCGGTTGCGCTCGGCCTGGCCGAAGAAGATCCTGCTACGCCAACCTTTAAAGATGTAGCGCCGGGTGATTGGTACTACGGCGTGGTGGAAGCGGCAGCCAAGGCAGACCTGGTGAAAGGTTACGGAAAAGGATTGTTCAAACCAAACGCAAAAATTACGAGAGAAGAAATAACGGCTATTTTGATCAGGGCGTTGGGCAAGCAAGACGAAGCCGCTGCAAACGCCAATACGATGACGTCCTTTAAAGATGATGGTGACATAGCATCCTGGGCGAGAGGCTCGGTTGTTGTGGCATTTAATGAAGGGCTTATCAAAGGTTATCCCAATGGCACCTTCGGTCCCAAGAAAAATGCTATCAGGGCTGAGGTTTGCGCCATGGTTTCCCGTATGCTGGCGAAGAAGTAAGATGACCTGTTTGACAGGGGACTAAGAGTTCTGAAGAGGGGGTTAGTTTTCATTAGATTAATGATGACGGCCCCTTCTTTTTCCAGGCGCCGCGTGAGCGGCATGGATGTCTAACGGTTGATTATAATGTTTGGAAGAAAAAGGATGGTTTTTTAAATAGTGAGCGGAGAAAAAGAAAAAAGGAATAAGAACTGGGTATATGTCCTGGCAGTTATAACTTGGGTGATAGCAGCTTTATCATTTCCTCCCAGCGCGGAGTCCCTGGTGATAAAAAAAGACCTGGGAACTTTAGCCGGGGAAGCAGATGTTATTGTAAGGGGAAACGTCACAGAGCTTAAGTCCCGGTGGGAAGAAGGCAAAATTTTCACCTATGTTACCGTTTCCCCGCAGGACTGGCTAAAGGGAACACGAAAAGGCGAGCTGACCATAAAAGTTCCCGGTGGAGTAGTGGGGGATATAGCGTGTTATGTAACTGACAGCCCCGCCTTTAAAAAGGGAGAAAAGTTATTTTTATTCTTAAGGGCCACGGATAGTTGCTTCGAGGTGGCCGGTTGTCATCAGGGAAAGTATACAATTAAAGGTAATCAGGTAGGAGATACGGGGCTATCGGTGGATAATTTTGCCGCGCGGGTCCTAAAGGAAATGGCACCCCGACAAAAGACAGAAAAGGGGAAGGCCGAACCAGCATTAAAGAAAATGGCCCACGAGGTTTTTAACCCCCGCGTGCTAAAGAAATTTGCCCCGCCGGAAAAGGAAGGAAAGCAGGTATTCAGCAAGGTAGAGGATGAAGCAAAAAAAGAAGCAAAAGAGTCAGGAGCCGCCGGCGCCGCTAAAAGCCCGGGCTGGGCGACCGTCTTGCACGAAGACTTTCCTGCTGGCTGGCCTTCCGCCGGTTCTAAATGGGTTTTCGACGGCAATCCCCCGTGTGGTTACGCCTGGGATAAAGACGACTACAAGCCATATACGGGTGGTTACAGCGCCTGGTGTGCGGGCAGAAGCCTTGGTCAGTGCAGCGATCTTGACCCTGCAGTTTATTACTACCCCAACAATATGAATGCCTGGATGGTTTACGGTCCTTTTGACCTGAGTGACGCTACTGCCGCCAGGATGAGTTTTTACCACTGGACGCGTACGGAATCAAACTATGATACATTTTTTTATGGTACGTCAACCGATGGGAATAACTTCTATGGGCAGGAATTATCTGGAGATGGCGGGGGCTGGCGTCAGGAGTCCCTCTCTTTAAATGAGCATTGCGGTGAATCCAGTGTATGGATTGGTTTCCGATTTTACAGTGATTCTGATGTTGCTTACGAGGGTACCTTCGTTGATGAGGTAATTATTGAAAAATATACGGGACCCCTTCCGGAAATAACAAGCATTGTCCCTGATTCTGGCCCGGCCAAGGCAAAAGATTTAACCACTTACGAAGCAGCCGGGGACAGCACGCAGGTAATTATTAGCGGCAAAAACTTTGGCGCCGCGCCGGGTGAAGTAGTTTTTGGAGCCGGCCAGGGGGATAGCCCGATTACTTTCGCCACCATAGAATCATGGAGTGATAACCAGATTGTTTGTCTTGTGCCGGGAGGCGCCAGCAGTTACTACATAGAAGACCAGGTAGGAAATGTTTTTGTCTTTACCAGTGATGAGATAATCAGTGATCCCGCCTTGTTCCGGGTAACGTACTCTTACGGTGGGGGAAAATGGCCTGGCAATAAGCTAATTTACAAAGTTAACGCCAACACGGCAGACTGCGCCGGAGAAGAAATTGCTGTTCAGGAAGCAGCACACGCCTGGAACAACGCCGGGGCAAATTTTAATTTTGAATACGGCGGAACCACTGGTAAAACCAGCGTGGGTATGGATGGAGAAAATTCAGTTATGTGGGCAAATGAAGGAAAAACAGATTGGTTAGCCATCAACTGGATTTACTCAAATCCATCAAACCCAAAGATTGTTCTGGAAAACGACCTGGAATTTAGTGATTACTACGATTGGAGTACAACTGCTTCCTGTCCTTCTAATCAGCTTGATGTACAAAATACTGCCACCCACGAGTTGGGCCACTGTTTGTCATTGCTTGATCTGTATGGCACTGCCGACAGTGAAAAAACAATGTACGGAATAGAAGGGCCGGGTGAAACAAAGGCCAGGACGCTGGAGACTGAGGACATTGATGGGATCGTATATATTTATGGGCCTGTTTTACCCCAGGGCGCAAGTATAAAAGGCAGTGTAAAACTGGAAAAGGTAAATCCTGGTGACCCGGAGCCGGACAGTCCTCTGGCTGACTACAGCGAAACAGAGATAATGGTTATCCAACAGGGGAGCCTGGTGAAGAGCAGCCTTTCTGCCCAAGACGGTTCTTATTTGATAGATGGTCTTGCTGCCGGGGTGTATGACATTCATTATTGCCGGCCGGGCTGGAGTAAGGTGGAAAAAAATAATATTGCCCTTTTGGTCAACGAAACAAAAGAGTTGCCGTCTTTAGTGCTGGTGGTGGGAGATATGAATCAGGATACCGAGATTAATATTTTAGACCTGCTCTGGATGGCCGCAAAGATGGGTTTAACTCCGGGCAACCCTGGTTGGGAAGTGGCTAAAATAGCCGATGTCCACCAGGACAACGCAATTAATATTCTTGATTTGCTGCGGGTCGCCAAAAACATGGGTGTACACCCTTAGTGGTTTTTCCCTTGTTGTTTTATTTTTTCGCCACGAAATTTTTTAGTTGATATTTTGTTTAAGGAGCCGGAAGAAAATGACTTTTTATCCTCGCATGAAAATAGTTTTGCTGGTGCTATTGGTGGTTTTCGCGGGCAGGCTTTTGTTTTCCGGCCCGGCAAATGCTCAGCCCCTCACTCCTTTGCAAGATCATTATCCAGAGTTAAAGATAAAATATTCAACTATTTTTAGCAAGCTAATTGGCACGGGGCTGGTTACGGAAGACCAAATTTATGCCTGCTTCATAGATTTAGAAAGTGAATTAAGCAAGAAAGTATTAAATCAATCTAATTATGATGGTATTTTTTATAATACGGCTTTAACAGTTATAAAAAGGCATGAGGCCGTTTATAAAGCAGCGCAAAAAGCCTTTGGTGACAATATCCCGCCGGAAGCAGGGGGTCTTTATGCTGATCTAAAGCATATCCTTTTATCTTCTATAGTGGCAGCCCTTCCCTTGCCGGGGGTTTATACCGGGTCTTTGGAAGTAACTCTTGCCGGTTTTACGCAGGGGGCATCCTTTTATTATACCTTGGATGGGAGCCTACCCTCCCCTGCTGGTACAATATATACCGGACCGATAAAATTTTGGCCGCCGGACAGCCCGGTTTTGTTGCAGGCAATCGCCAGGAAAGACGGAATAGCCAGCGACGTCGCTATTTTTTATTATGAAATTCGCTGCGTTAACCCCTGCGGCATAAAAGGTTATGTTTATTTAGAAAAGACAAACCCTCAGGATGCTAAGCCCGATCATGCCGGAACAGAGATTACTATAAAGAGAAAAGGAACGGTGGTGGCAAGTGATCTCTCCCAAGAGGACGGATTTTACGAAATTATTGGTCTAAGTCCTGGAAGTTATGAGGTCCTCTACAGCCATCCGGGAGCGTCCTGGAAAGATTCTATTTTGCCCGTAACGATTGACGAGTGCAAGTTAGCAGAAATGCCGGCCTTTACTTTATATCTTGGGGATATGAACGGGGACAGGGAAATCAACATCCTGGATTTGCTGTGGATGGCTTCTCAAATGGGGATGACCCCGGACCAGCCCCAATGGGAGGGGGCAAAAAAGGCAGATGTGAATAAGGACAAAAAGATTGACATTTTGGATTTATTAAGGGTGGTTAAAAACATAGGACTTTAGAAGCAGGTAAATAGAAACAGGTAAAATTTAGATAGGTTTTTTCTGGTAGGAGGTTAAAGCTAGTGAAAAGCAAAAAACTAGGTGGGCGGAAAGCTTTTGTTTTAATTTTTTTAGTGGTCCTGGCGGGAATATTCTTTTTTATTCCGCCGGATGCCCAGGCAGGTCCCCTGCATCCTTTATTGGACAACTACGAGGAATTAAAGGCCAGCTATCCTTTTATTAATAATTTGCTGGCCACCCAGGAGACCACAGGAGTTAACGATGAGCTTATAAAAGCCTGGATAGCAGACGTGGAACTGGAATTGGACGATGAAATAATTAATCAATCTACTAATCTGGCAGATAAAAACCGGCTCATCGAGATTGCCCAGGCAACTTTTGAGCCCAAAATCATTGCTCTTGATCCGCCGAAGGTAGAGGCGCAAAAGCATAAAGAAGTATTCAACGCGTTAGTTGCTGTCTATGGAAAAGAGATCTACGATTGCGTCGTGGGAGGGAAAGATTTACCGCAGGATATAAAGGATTTTTTAAATCACGCGAAAGAAATCCTGATGCGTTATATGGTGGTAGCCGAACCTCCTGCCGGCGAATATCCGGGCCCCTTAAAAGTTATCCTGAGCAGCTTCACTAAGGACGCCTCAATTTATTATACGTTGGATGGAAGCAACCCGACCATTTACAGTAAAAAGTACTTCAATCCTTTCGTCTTTGAGTATAAGCATAGTCCGGTTTTACTGAAGGGAATGGCCAGTAAAAATGGGGTAAATAGTGAGCCGGCTGCGTTTGATTATAAGATTTTACCTCCTCCCCAGGTAATTGCGCTTACCCCTCCGGACAAGGCGACGAGTGTTGGTTTAAATGCTGTCGTCAGCGCCACCTTTGATTTGGATGTAAAGGCAGCAGATTTAAGTGGGGTAACGATGAAAACCGGTGGTTTGACGGTGGAAGGAATAAGCGCTTCTTTGACCGGGAGAGTATTAACCATTGCTCATCCGGGCCTTTCTCCCAGCCGCGCCTACATCGTTACTATTCCGGCGGGTACGGTAAGAAGTATCCTTTATGATACAGTGAACGATTTAATTACCTGGCAGTTCAGTACATCGGCCGGTCCTCCTGCGCCGGTACTCAAAGCGCCGAAAAACGGCAGCACGGTGGATACGCTTACTCCCACTCTGGAGTGGAACGCTGTAGCCGGTGAAAACACCACCTACGCTCTGCAGGCAGCCACCAGTTCCTCCTTTAGCGCTTTCTCCCTGGTAGTTGACATTCAGGGTCTGTCCCCGACCAGTTCCCTTTGCCCGAAACTGGAGGCAAACAAGACTTACTACTGGCGGGTAAACGCCACCAACGAACTGGGCACCTCGAAGTGGTCAAGCGCCTGGCGGTTTAGAACGCCCTCCGGCCCTCCCGCGCCGGTGCTCAATGCGCCGAAAAACGGCAGTACGGTGGATACGCTTACTCCCACTCTGGAATGGAACGCCGTGGCCGGGGAAAATACCACCTACGCCCTGCAGGCAGCCACCAGTTCCTCCTTTAGCGCCAACACCCTGGTAGTTGACGTAAGCGGTCTGACAGCAACCAATTCCACCTGCCCGAAGCTACAGGCAAACAAGACTTACTACTGGCGGGTAAACGACACCAATGAACTGGGCGCCTCGAAATGGTCAAGCGCCTGGCGGTTTAAAACGCCCGCGGGTCCTCCCGCGCCGGTACTCAAAGCGCCGGGAAACGGCAGCACGGTGGATACGCTTACTCCCACTCTGGAGTGGAACGCTGTAGCCGGTGAAAACACCACCTACGCTCTGCAGGCAGCCACCAGTTCCTCCTTTAGCGCCAACACCCTGGTAGTTGACGTAAGCGGTCTGACAGCGACCAATTCCACCTGCCCGAAACTGGAGGCAAACAAGACTTACTACTGGCGGGTAAACGACACCAATGAACTGGGCGCCTCGAAATGGTCAAGCGTCTGGCGGTTTAGAACGCCCGCGGGTCCTCCCCCCTTGGTGAACGGGTGGGCTGTTCTTGCCGGGATCAGCAACTACAGGGAAATAAACGACCTTAACTATTCTGATGATGATGCCCGGGATATGTATAACCGTTTAATTAGCGAGGGCTGGAGGAGCGAACGGATCAAATTGCTTATCGATGCCCAGGCGACCAAAGCCAATATTAAAAACGCGCTTGCCTGGCTGAAAACAAATGCGCAAAGCAGCGATGTTTGCCTTTTCTATTTCTCCGGTCACGGCAGCTACGGAGATGACCTGGCCCCGTTTGACGAGGCGGATGGCTGGGACGAATATATTTGTCCTTACGATGCCCTTCCTGCTTCCTGGGCCAATGATATTCGCGATGACGAGCTGGAAGCGTGGCTGGAGGCCGTAAGCGGCAAAAAAGTAGTGATTTTAGACACCTGCTTTAGCGGCGGTTTTCTTAAAACCCCTGACTTTACGGTAAAAACAAAGCCTGGCGTTTCCTACCGGCAGCTTATTGATCATTTTACTAAGGACCTGGCGAAAGAAGGCTACGAAATTATGGCGGCCTGTGCGGATAATGAATATGCTCTGGAGAGCAGCTATTTGCAAAATGGCGTTTTTACCTTTTACGTTGAGCAGGGATTGGCGGGAGGAGCGGACGCCAACACAGATCAGAAAATCTCCGCCGAGGAAACTTATTCGTACGCCGGGCCAAAAACAGCGGACTATACCGGCGACAAGCAGCACCCCCAGTTCTATGACGGTGTGGTGGGCGAAGTGATTATGATCGAGAAAAACGAATAAGGGAAATGAAATTTTAAGGAGCGGGCGCGCTTACCTGGTTGCTGCCCTCGAAAAATCCAAAGAGCTTTTTAAGATCAGAACGGTTGCCTAATTAAAGTACGGTGCGGGAGGTGATTAATTTTTCAGGTAATTATTCTCGTCAACTAAGGAAGAGGGAGGTGATCAGCTTTTAGTTAACCAACTACCGGACGAAAATCTGTTTATCTTAAAAAAATCTTTAAGGAGGAAAGAACAATGCGAAGTAAAAAATTAACCCTGGTAACTATTTTCTGCTTGCTGGCGCTAACCCTTTTGTTTGCTTTGCCCGCCCTGGCCGGAGAGCCTTCTTCGGTGAATGCTCCCGAGGGCTACAAAGTTATCCCGAACACCGAAAAAATCTCTAAAAACGGTACAGAGGCGCTTTTAATCCAGGATTCTGCTCCCTGGGGGCTGAACGCAGACGAAGCTGTTTTAAATGAATTTGGGATTGCCTACGACATGATCAATTCGGCAAGCCTGGCTGCCCATAACCTTAGCGGTTATAAATTTATCATGTACGCTTCGGACCAGCCTACTTCTTATTACCAGAATATCGCCGCAAATTTAGCAAAAATCGAAGCTTATGTTTCCGGGGGCGGCCTGCTCCTGGCCCATTCTTGTGTTCGAGGATGGAATTCAGGAGACTGGCATGGGCTAAACATTCTGCCCGGCAATGTGGCGCACTTGGATTATTGGGATGGCTGGCAATATTGTTCTCAAGCTATTCACATTAATGACCCCGCCCATGGGGTGGTTGTTGGTGACGGCACCTTTACCCTGACCGACGCTTATCTTTCTGACTGGGGCTGGTCAACCCACGGTATCTTTACGGATCTAGTACCGGATGCAAAGCCGCTTTCGCCGGAGATAAACCAGGTCATGATTTCCAACGAAGGTGACGGCGGCGACGGACCCACTTATATTGATTATAACTACGGCAACGGCAAGGTCCTGGCCACCATGCAGACCATTGAATGGGGTTACAGTATGATAGGACACCCTGAATTTTTACGCAATGAAGTCCGGTTTGCCCGGCAGTGGGAAGCAGAAGCTCCGGAATGGGAATATATCTTTGAAGATCTAAGACGGGGCACCGAGCTGCGCATCAACACCGGTGACAAGACTTTCCAGTTTATTCGGCCGGGAAAGGAATTCCCCGTGAAAAAGGCTACCCAGATGCTGGTTGTTGATTCTTCTAAGCAAGGTACCTTAAAGTATGATCCGTTTACGAAAACATGGCGGATCAATACTTCTAAGCTAAAATTAGATCCTTTTCTCAAAGCCCAGGTGGCCATGTATCGCTTTAGTGAAAAGCCGGGGGTAATCATACTCATTTTCCACCAGGACGAAGAACTAATACTTTCGGCCATCGCCATCGATGAAAAGATAGACTTTTGCCTGACGCTGGCCAATGATGTTCAGGCAATGAAGGCCTACATGCTAATCGACAAGCCGGGAGTAGAAAACCCACCGATGTAATACATACATTCGCAGCAAGGGGGAAGCAAGGGGAACATCCCCTTGCTTCCCAGGACGCTGACAAAAGCCAATGTCAAAAACGCCCTGGCCTGGTTGGCGAAGTAATCATTGGTTAGAAATATTTTGGGCAACCGTTAACAAATCAAGGATATCTACCTGGTCATCATTATTGATATCGGCCCATTGGGAATCAAGGTTGGTAGTCGGACCCATCCTGGCGGCCATCCAAAGAAGGTCAAGAATGTTTACGTTGCCGTCGGCGTTCATATCACCAAATTTACCCTTTTCCGTATTCACAATAAATGTTTTTCCATCACTTGTAATAACTACCGTACCGTCAAGATCGGTACGGTATACCTTTACCTTTGCCGCTGCTAATTTAGCCAGGGTTTCTTGATGCGGAAGGCCAAAAAAGTCATAATTAACTGCCGTAGAAATAACGGCCACCTTTGGGGAAACTGCCTTTAAGAAAGCAGGAGAAGTGGAAGTATTGCTTCCGTGATGACCCACCTTTAAGATTTTTGCGGCAATGGGTTTATTTAACAGTTCAGCCTCCCTTTCTTTTTCCGCATCGCCAGTAAAAAGGAATTTAACCTTTCCACAGTCCAACAAAGCCACCACCGAGTTATTGTTTTCGTTGCTGTATTTCTGCTCAGGACCCCATACCTTAAAAATACAAGGGCCAAAGTTCCAGATTTGGCTTGATGCCCTTTCGTAAGCACATCCCTCGGTAAAGACAGCCTTCTGATAGCTCTTGTATGTTTTTGTGGCTACGGCGTTACCATTATCCACCACTTTTTCTACGGTAAAACAATTAAATACATCTTCCAGGCCACCAATATGGTCATTATGGGGATGGGTAGCTATAAGAATTTCTATATCGTCAACAGCTTGTTTATTTAAATAATCAACCACCGCCGGACCAAAGGATTTATAACCTCCGTCAATCAGGATATCGTTGTTTTCGGGAAGGGAAATATAAATACTGTCTCCGTGGCCTACAGAAATAAAATGAACTTTGATCTGGCCCGAGCCATAAAAAGTATTTGCCAGGGCTACATTAGGCAAGATAAAGAATATGAGGCTTAATAAGAAAATAAATAACCTTTTGATCGTTTTGTCCATTTTTATCCCCGTGGATTTGGTGTTCGTTTCATACACCTACCTGAAAAGACGTTCCACCTGCCTTCATTTTATCATGAGAAGCAAGATAATTCCACTGTTTAATTACAAAAAGATAGGACGATAAATCTTTAGCCACTCCGAAATAAATAACCAAGCCTGCCGGGGAGGAAAGTAGCAGGCCGGATGGGCTGGAGACGTATAAAAAGCTACCTAAGGTATGATAATGATTATATAGGGGGGGAATATTGAAAGCGCACACACAAGTAAATTGATTTTGATTTGAATTCTGTGATAAAATAGATTTAAAGGATTGGAGTGATGTGTAATGGTACCTAGGCCAAAAGCAGTTAAACCTTTGGACAATTATTGTCTGCAAGTTTCATTTGACAACGGAGAAACTAAAATTTATGATATGTCATCGCTAATTGAAAAGCCTTTTTATGGCAAATTGAAAAATAAATACATTTTTAATACTGTTAAAGTAAGTGATATAACACTAGAATGGGCATCAGGCGAAGATATTTGCCCTAATGAGCTTTATTATAATAGTAGACAGGTAACTAACCAGAAACCACAAGGAGACGGTTCTTAGCTATGTCTATGAACTTAAACCAAAGCTGGGCTTTGAGACGAGTTGAAGGGTTTGCAAATCTTGCTGAAGATGCTGCTTAATTTTTAGGTACCCATATAAAAAACTATATTAAGCTAAATTGCTAAGTTTATCAAATAATTTAAGAGTTAGTTTATCATAAAATTAATTATCTTTTCCTTAAGTAAAATAAAGCAAATAAGAAAGGGGTTGCCATGGGGTTTTAATTCAAGTTGGTTTGTTTAAATTTAATACTTTTTTATATACTTTTTTATCGTTTTAGGTTAGTTTTACCATAAGTTTATTTAGAGGGTCAACGACGCAGATTTGGAACTTTTTATGAGTTATTACTGGCAAGCCAGAGAAGGAATGCCGTATGATTCTGTTTATGATCTTTTCCAGGACGAAAAGATTGATCTTAAAGGTTTAGTAATAGCAGGTAAAAGTTTTGGTTATAGCATTCAGTAAAAAATTTGTGACGAATATCACAGAAAGTTTTTAATAATACTCATAAAATCAAGAAATATAGGAAAGTTATATTCTCTACAAAGCTTACCCGAATGTAGAAGTGGTAGCAGACAGCGTGACAGACGTTAATTCTCCCTTAATCCTACAGGCTGGTGATTTCAGTCTGGATAACGTGGTGGATATAGATGATCTTTTAATCATCAGGAACTCATATGGAACAGTGCCGGGAGATAACTGGTGGAATCCGCTGGTGGATGTTAACCAGGACGCGAAAATAGGAATCATTGACCTGGTGTATATGGCTCGTAATTATGCCAAGTACGGCCAGTAAAAAATTAAAGGGCGGGCAAAGCTCTGCCATAACCTTTATCCACGTATGTAAAATTTTGCTTTGGAGGTAAATTGAGAGATGTCAGGTAAAAGTATTTTAAAGTTGTTTTTGCCGTTGTTATTTTTGTTCTTCTTCATTCCTTTTCAGGCCCGGGCTGGCTCTTTAGTGGAGCCGGCTACTTATGCCAAGTTAAAGAGTATAGGCCAAGGATATTTTATCCAGCTTCAAAACGAAATGGTTAAAGAAGACATTTCCCAAGAGAAGGCCGATGAAATCATTTTTAACTATCTAAAAGAACTGGATAGCCAATTACAAAAAAATTTGCAGGCGGGAACTCTCAATGAGGGTAACTTTAAAGAAGTACTGGGTAGCGCTAGTATGGAGTTGATCCTTAAACCGGATTACAGAAGCTTTTTAAAGGCAGCTTTACGTGTTTTTGGTGCTGGGGAGGAGAATCCCACTAAGGTTTTTCAGGATATAATGGAAGGAAAAAAACCCTTGCCTCCCGGCGTACAGCAATTCTATGAGGCAGTTAAGCAAGAGGTTCTTTATGATGCGCTCAGTAAACCTACCCCTCCTGCTAGCGGTGGAGGCGGAAGCAGCCCTGCCGTTAAGTCAACTGAAAACAAAAAAGTTATAGGTAAAGAAGGGGGCCAACTGATTGCTTACAACGAAAAGGCTGGCGTGGAAATACCCGCTGGGGCTTTAGATAAAGAGTTAGAGGTAAGCATTAATAAGGTTGATCAGGTTAATGTACCTCCTGTGCCGGTAAATTGTAAGCTGGCCGGCGATATTTACGAATTTGGGCCGGCGGGAGTAAAATTTAATAAAAACATAACGGTAATTTTGCAGTACGACCCTCTTAAACTTAATGAGGCAAAAGAAGTTGACCTGGCCGTTTATTATGCCCGGAAAGACACCAACAACTGGGTTTTTCTTGGGGGGACGGTTGATAAGCAAAAGCATACGGTTAAAGTTGCTGTTGATCATTTTAGCCTGTTTGCGGTAATGGTTATAGAAAAAGCTAAGGCTGCCCCGCCTGTAAAACCTCCGGGCGAGCAGGTTAGGTTAACTGATCTTGAAAATCACTGGGCTAAGGGGAATATTCAAAAGTTAATCAATCAAGGAGTTATTGGTGGTTATCCGGATAACACTTTCCGGCCTAACAATTCAATCACCAGGGCTGAGTTTACAAAAATTTTGGTTAAGGCAATGGGCTTTGCAGAGGTGAAGCCTGCATCTCCAACTTTTGCTGACGTTCCGTCATCATCATGGGCTTACGGTGTTGTGGAAGTGGCTGCCGGGGCTGGTCTGGTGAAGGGCAGCGAAGGAAAATTTCGCCCCGATGACCCAATTACCCGCCAGGAAATTGCCGTATTGCTAGTAAGAGGGCTGGGTAAAGAAGCAGACGTAATAGGTACCGTACCGAATTTTGCTGATGCTTCAAGAATAGCACCCTGGGCCCGGGGGCAGGTAATTATAGCGGCTAAAGAAAGACTGATCAATGGCTATCCGGACAATACCATTAAGCCGGTAAAAAACAGTACCAGAGCTGAGGCAGCAGTAATGGTCTGCCGACTGCTGAAGCTGTAGGCTATTGGGAATTATATTTTAAAGGTAAAATATTACTTGAGAAGGGGGTGAATAGCATGTAAAATTATCTTGTAGGGTTTTTAGTAGTAAATAATGAGCCTGTGCTGTCAATTGACATTGCTGGATAGTTCTTGTAAAGTTATTCTTAAGGGCGGAAAATTATTAGAAGGAATTTATAAGTAATTGTTAAATAACTAATTAATAATATAAAGAAAGGGGGTTTAAGCCATGATTTCCACAGTTACTACCACTACAGTCACTACAACCACGGCGATGGCTGCAGGGCTTGGGATTTTAGCCACTTTGGCCTTAATTTTGGCGTTAGTAGCCAAAGAACTGGCGGGGGCATGGAATGTCCAGGCCGCTGCGGACGGCAAGGTGAGCAGCATGGGCTATGCCGGAGCTTTTGAGCGTGTTTTAAACGTAGCCGTTATTCCTTTGCTGATTGTTTTTAGCTTCATTGTTCTGGTAAAAATTGTCGAGGTCTTGCATTAAAACGGAAAAATGAAATTACCGGTCTTTTTTACCCATTTTTTTTATTAGACAGATTAATGACAAAAATAAAGGGTCCTTTAAAAAGGATCCTTTATTTTTTAATAGAGACTGTCGAAAAAGTTCAAATCCCCCTCCCCCCTAACCCCCTCCCTCAAGGGGAGGGGGTTAGGGGGG
>JJNX02000022.1 GCA_000681355.2 Peptococcaceae bacterium SCADC1_2_3 | reverse complement strand
GAAGAACTGGTAAGACTTCTGCCGGAGAAATCAAACCTTTCCCGAAAGAGGGATTGCGGCGGCACTGGTTTTAAACCGTGAAATGGTGAGAAGGATTGCATTGTCAAGGGACCTGTCCCCATGACAGGACAGTGACAGTGAGGGACCCGTCCCTTTGACAGTGTGTTAGGCGCAGCCTTTCAAATTGCAGGGCGATTGACACGAATAAGTGGTCTTGAGGTCTGGGCATGTGCATCAATCGCTTCATGAATCCGTTGAGCCAAACCAGCAAAATCTGGGTCAACCGTGCAGGCGACAATGCCACAATGTTCCCTTTGTTCACGATGCAATCGAACAAAGTGCTTGCGATTCAAGGTCAACAACATCCGCCCTTCAGCGTTTGCAAATACCAACACCGCTTCATCAGACAACGATTGGTTTGCCTGACCAGCTTCTTGGATAGTCAGCACATCATGTCCCAACTGCCGCAACCCTTCGACAACGGGAAGTGGAAAGTTCTCGTTTGAATATAGCCGCGCCACTTATGCTTCCTCGTTCTCGCGGATCTGTTGTTGAATCTCGTCGCGGTGAGTGCGGTAATAGGCCCAAGCGTTCGCTAAATCCTCTGCTCGCAGGGTCGGATAGGAACGGAGCAAATCTGCTTCGCTTATGCCCAATCTTCTGGACTGCACCAGAACCCAAACGGGGATACGTGTGCGGACAATGCACGGCTCACCGCTGCAGACATCGGGTTTGCTTTCAATGCCAGGAAAGGCATCACCCAAATCGCGTACTATCCACTGAAGTAGTTGTGCTTTTTCGGCGCGCGTCATCGCGGCTAGTAACTTTTCCGCTTCATGAATCGTGTTCATGCCTTTTTACCTACCTTCTGTAGTTGATTATACTCCGATCTGCGTTTTGCTTGAGATGCCCCTGCCTAACGACTAAGCTCACCTGCTGGCGAGCCGAGCAGCGCGAGGCGAAGCCAGACGGGTGCATGCGGAACGTTAGGCCCCCGACTGAGAATCACGACTTCGCTCGGTGTCTCCCGGCACATGTTGGGTACGCCCGAAAACCAGACCTAGCAGTAGAAACGCAACTGGAGCCACCAGAGCGTAGCCAAGGACTCCGATCATACGGACTTGCATGTCTGCAAGTGGCACACCGATCAAGCCCGCGAGACTCAAGACACCACTGACAATCATGAGAATCCGCACCGTTGTCTCCAGCCTACCAACCTTGAACACAGGTGCAGCAAAAAGCATTGAGAGGGCAAAGAAAAAGTCCCATGCAAGTATGTCTAACGTATATGCCACAGATGGCCACTTGTAAGAAAAAAACAGGGGAGCCCATGTCAATCCGGAAGATTCAATCTGACTTCCTACAGTTAGGATAACGAAGTGGATGCTGGACGTAATACCCGCCAGAAGAATCATAAAGATAAGAGCCGTAAAACTGTATACCTTGACCTCAGGAGACGCATAAGCGTGAACCGCCACCATGCACACAATCATCAATGATGCCATGAGTAAGATGAGCAGTTCTAGAATTGAGAAGAATGGATCGCCGATGGGGTCTTGAGGCGACTTGAGGGAGAGAATTCCGAGAGCCAAGGTTACCACGTATACTGCCCCAAGGAAGAATATGGCCCAAGCTGTGGCTCTTCCGATTGCGCGATGTAGTGGTGTGAAGCCTTCGTGAGACATTGTTTTACTCCTTTCATGCTTGTGTTACTCGCTCAGGCCGCCTAACTACCGTATATATGGTTTCCAGATAAACCCGTACTCAGGTTTTGCTTCCAGGTAACACGCTGTTGCATCTTTCCGACAACATACGTTATTCCAATGGGTTAGGGACACGAATGCCGAAAGCCCGCTTCTTATATGGTTTTGCGCATAACACGCATCGCCTTCTTCATCACAAGGCGTTCACCGGGCCCTTGACACCCCGGCCCCCACGATTCAGAACATGGGCGTAGATCATGGTAGTTCGGACATCGTTGTGTCCCAGTAGTTCCTGTACGGTTCGGATGTTATACCCGCTTTCGAGCAAGTGCGTTGCAAAGGAATGGCGGAGCGTGTGGCAGGTCATCCATTTGGCGAAACCGGACTTGTCAACGGCCTGCCTGAACGCCTTCTGCAAGATGGATTCATCCACTGTATTAAAAATTATTCTAAACCACAAAGAGCTTAATGTCAAAAGAAAAAGTGGTTTTGTATTGATGAAGGAAAGATTTAAGAGCGAAAACATAGAAGATGAAAATTACCTGTTAATAACGATAAGATATTTCCATCAAAATCCTTTAAAACCCGGTATCGGTACTGTTAAGTTACTAACTCAGGTTGTTTAGACTATAGGCTGTAGGCTGTTAGTCACGCATTGACCGAATCAATGCGCTCAGAACCGCCACTTCGTCGGCCAGTTCAAACGCTCTGAGCTTTGTATGATCGTGCATAATTTCCTCCTACAGGCTAACTGCCTACAGGCTATCTACCTGAATAGTTACACTGCCAAAGGGTATAAATCGATGGCTTGAAATGCACTGCGTGGAAATCTGTAAGGGAAGAACTGGTAAGACTTCTGCCGGAGAAATCAAACCTTTCCCGAAAGAGGGATTGCGGCGGCACTGGTTTTAAACCGTGAAATGGTGAGAAGGATTGCATTGTCAAGGGACCTGTCCCCATGACAGTCCTAAATGCAAATGATGTCAATTATGATGGCAACGTAGAATATGACGGATGACTTTTATACGTAGCTATGGGAATAAGAAAAAATTAGTTTCAACATCTACTCTGGAAGCAGGGCAGGTAAAAACAAGGTAGATAAGAGAATGTTTATTATTTTTATTTGCCTGCCCGTATGCTTCTTGCAATATTTCTTATCTTTGTAAACTTAGGCATTGCCATATTTGTTTCTAATACCCCGGAACTCCCAGTTCTTTTAGGCCCTTTTTAGCATCTCCGTAATTTGGATCTATCTCCAGCACTTTCTTTAAATCACTTATTGCCCTTTCAGTTTGGCCCAGTTTGGAATATGCATAGGCTTGATTATAGTAAGCCTCAGCATATTTTGGGTCCAACTCAATAGCCTTATTATAATCAGCTATGCCCTTATCATATTGGCCTAATCCTAAGTACGCACCCCCTCGATTATTGTAAGCCTTAGCATAATTTGGATTTAACTCAATAGCTTTGCTATAGTAAGCTATGGCTTCCTTGTAATTGCCTAAACCAAATTGTTTATCTCCTAGCTCTTTATAGTAGCCTTCTGATTCTTTGCTACCTTCTTCAGGTTTGGTTTTAAACACAGAAACAGCCCTGGTTTTTTCATCCCAGGAAACCTGGCAGCCAAAAGCTTCTGCCACATACCTGCCCGGCAGGTAAGTACGGTTAGCTTTGATTAAAGGAGCAACGTCCATATCCTGAATTTTGCCATTTACAGTAATCGCTTTTTGATCAATGACGAGCTTTACTGCTACCCCTTCTTTTGTTAAGGTAACCATTTTTGTTGCCTCTTCCCATTCAACAGATGCGCCCAATGCCTCAGCAAGATAGCGTACCGGGACATAAGTGCGGCTATTTTCAATAAAGGTTTCGGCATCCATTGCATACACTTTGCCGTCAATGGTATAGTTTTTCTGCCCCACTATAAACTTTACTTCCCCGCCGGTTGCTGCTAAAAGTGCACCTGAAAAAGCTAAAAATAGTAAGATTATTCCTGTAGCCATCAGAAGAATGTACTTAAAGTTACTTTTCCGGACCATAACCAGCCCTCCTTTTTTAAAATATTTACTTCTTTATTCTACATAGCTCTGGTTTTTCCTTTTTTGTGAAAAACAAACCAACAAAAATAAATTTAAAATAGATGTTTGGGAGAAAATTATAAATAAGGATATACTTGCCTTGTGGAGATAAAGTTTTCTCGTAATGCGAAAAGAAGAACAAAATTATATAAAATTCCAGAGTCTGCAATTTTAAAGGTTTTAGAAGGAAAAAAGTTGACTCATGGAAATCAAGAGGTTATGGAAAATATTGAAGGATTTAATTATCCGTTGAAGATTGTGGTTTTAGTGAAAGATGATATAATAACAGTAATAACAAACTATCTTCTAAAGAAAGGAAGAAAGGGATGTAAGTTTATCATGATAATGAAATAGATGCCTTATATTTAAAGAGTGAACGGCATAAACGCCGCCGTTAATTTTTGCGTTAGGTAGCTATTTGGTTAAGATCACAACCGGGAGGAGAATTTAAATAAATTGTACCGGGAAGAAATGATTTTAGGTGAATTGCTTGGGGTGGCTGTAAGCGATTATTCTATCATAAAAAAGAGGTTATCCGAATTTAACAATAAAACCAGCTTGAGAGCTGTCATCCCGGTCTTGCAACCGGAACAATTCGGGCCGCTAGCAGCTTAAGGAAAGGTGATATCTTATGAACCCATTGTTAAAGAGGATTTCTATTGATCCAAATGTTTGTTTTGGTAAGCCTTGTATCCGGGGAACGAGAATATGGGTGTCGCTTATCCTAGATTTTTTAGCAAGTGGAATGAATATAGAAGAAATTTTGACTGAATACCCCCATTTGGAAGTTGAAGATATTCAGGCCGCATTAGCTTACGGAGCGGAAATGACCAGGGAACGTTACGTAGAAATCCCAGTGGAGGTAATAGGTTGAAATTTAAACTTGATGAAAATTTTGGGGCAAGAACCCAAGGGCTTTTTCAAGAAGCCGGACATGACGTGAAAACTGTCCTGGATCAAAAATTACAAGGATGTAATGATAATACTATTTATGAAACATGTTCCGTCGAAAAAAGATGCTTGGTCACGCTGGATCTGGATTTTTCGAATGTTTTGGGGTTTCCACCGGAAAAGACTGCTGGCATTGTAGTCATCAGGCTGTCCAAAAATCCCAGCCTGCCTTTGCTTGAAAGTTTGGTACGGCAGTTGTTAAATGCAATTAAACAGATGCCAATTGAAAAACAGCTATGGATTGTTGAACCAGGACGAGTTCGAATTCATCAAACATACGAAACCGATTAACCCCACCTATTAAACATTCCCACAAAAAGTTTGGGGCGAGTTATAACCTCATCAAAAACGAGCTTCTCGGATTGCTTCGGCCACCGCTTCATAAGGGATACCCGCTTCTCGGCCACAGCTTGCCGGACTCTTTCTAAAGCTTCAACAAGGTGGCGTTCCTTTGCCTTTTCAGCTATAGTTTTCAATCGGTATTGTTAAAGGGTATAAATCTATGGCTTGAAATGCACTGCATGGAAATCTGCAAGGGAGGAACTGGTAAGGCTTCTGCCGGAGAAATCAAACCTTTCCCGAAAGAGGGATTGCGACAGCACTGGTCTTAAACCGTGAAATGGTGAGAAGGATTGCATTGCCAAGGGACCTGTCCCCATGACACAAGGGTGAGAACGGCCATGACCGCCTCGCTTGGGCATCAGCCCAAGCAAAAATGTCTTCAAACCGCAAAAACATATAAACGATCCCACCCCTAAAATTAATTGCTATGAAAGAAAACAACCTCTACTTTTTCACCCAATCCCCGGCTTCGTTGTAATTCAAAGATTGGGGAAATCCACAAGCGTTCCAGATAGAGTCGAAGCACGGCCTGAGGATGTCCTTTGCAGTTACGTCATAACTCTCGATGACAATTTCGGGGAGCATCAAAACCTCCTTATCAATTTTATCGGCCTCATTAACTAAAATGCTCCGTTTAACTCCCATTGAATATCCCTTGACCCCGATGAGAGTCAAAAAGAGGAAGATCGGCAGCTCAACATTTAACGTTTTAAGAATGGATATATAAGATGGGAGCCAGCCGATCAACGATTCCTCGTAAGTAACACTGGGAATTATTAACCCCCCGTGAAGACGGGGGTTAAGTAGTAGTCCATCGACAGCTTCAATAATCCCGTTTTTGTAAAGCTGAACAAAAGAGGCTGTTTTACCATCTATGCTGACACAATAAGTTAAGAACCCGTCGAAATTGAACCTGGAATTATAAGAGTTACAAGATAAGGGTGGCATTTTCCCGAGGCCAGAGGTTATTTCGCCTAAATCATATCTTTGGCCTGGATTAAAGGAAATGAGCGGGATCAGGTGAAGGACCATTTTTGCTGTTTCACAAAAGGGGAAGGGGGTTTCGTTGGCAAATATTTTTCCAATCCTGTCTTCTCTAAACCTCCTGATTCGCTCTGCCGCCGTTTCCGACAGAGTAAAGGCTATTCGCAATTCCGTTACGTCCATCTGGTACTTTCCGTTCGTGCTTCGGGAATAAAACTTATTGTGGCCACTATAGCAGACCCGGTGGGGACTGATCCAGCTATTCGGGATCCTGATGACTAAAGCAACTTTGGAATCGGAAAGATTAACTGCCTTAATGCCTATCCCCGGTATCCTCGGCTCTATCCCATCCCTTATCATGCTGTCCCGTCTGATGATTTCCTGATCCACGTTCTCGATGGCCAATCCTTCCAACCTCACGGGAAAACCGGTGTCGCTGCCCTCAACGATCCCGTATATCAAGTCGCCGCCGCTGGCGTTGGCAAAAGACGACACGTCGGCCAGGAATTCTTTTTTATCAGTATCCGAATTACCCGGCAAAGATTGTTTGTACTCAATTGTTTTGCCCTCCAGCACCGAATTATCAATCATAGCCTGGAGATCTTCTTCGGAAATTGCATCAAGGCTCTTCTTGATCATGGCATTTCCCCCCTACCCTCTCCATTTTATTCTGATTTATTCTGATTCTTTCTGTTTTGCTTTATATGTACTAAAATTACTTTCCAGGCAAGTCTCATCATCTAAAGATTTATATTTGTGAGTTCCTCTAGAAGACAATCAATACCTCCAATTACGTCAATATAAGCTTGGTTAACTTTTTCTATTGCGCACTGCTGCTGATACTTTTCTTGCCTTTGTAGCAGAATTCCTTAATACTGAAGTTTGAACTGCGTAACACTTGGCTTATACCCGACTTTTATCTACTCAATCAGCGTTTTCATTTCTCCCTTCCACGATTTTGATTTCTTCCGGGGTGAGGTTGTAAAGTTTGTAGACAAGCTGGTCGATTTCGTGCTCCAGCGCCTTGACTTTTGCCTGTTTTTGTTGGTTTTGCAGGTAGTCTTCGTATTTAGTGATGGATAGGATGCGGTCAACAATAGAAATGAATGACTTTTGGTCTCTCTGTGGCAATATTCTCAGAGGAAGTTTTTTTACATGAGTAATTTTGACTTGCGGGAAAACTCTTCCAGATTCCTGTACAAGCGTATTATAAAGATACCTCATGTATGAAGAATTTATTAAAGACAGTACATATCTAATATCAAACTGATCGATGTATTTCTCTTTAATCCAACAACATTGGATTGTGTTGCGAAACCAAACTCCATCATAGTCTAACGTAGCGCGCAAATAAGAAGCTGTTTGTCGCCATAGAATCTTCGTTTTTACATTAAAAGCTTCATTTGAAAAGCTTACACTTTCATTGTGACGAAGTATACTTCTATAGTCTAGATTAAAATACTCGTCTGAGGAGGATTTTTTGTAATATGTGTCGATTAAGCGTCCATACCATACTGGCTTTGTGCGCTTAAATACCTTCGGACTTTTACAAAAAAGTCTTTCGTAAAGGTCATTTCCTCCTTTGTTCTTCAATCCAATACCTGATCTGTGATATTGTATGCCTGCATCCTTAATTATAAGAACTTCATCAAAATGAACATCTTCAGCAGATAAAGCAATTATTTGTAATAGACTCAAATCCTTAAATGACTTGATAGTATCAATAAGAACATTTTGAAAGGATATTCTCGAAAGGTTGCCTACAAACTTGTTATTATTCATTAAATCTGCAAAGGCATATACATTATTACTGGGTTCTCTCTTAGTTATCGTTATGCATACTGGTACTGTTACACCGACAAAAACTTCTTCTCCGAGATTTATCACTTGAAGGATATTGTATTCTATTAAATATTTTCGTAAGTCTTTATACCGTGGTTGGGCCAAGAAAGTGTTGGGAGTAATATATGTCTCAACACCACTAGGATTGCACAAAGAAAGTCCTTTATAGAAAAACATTTTGTAAATATCTGCAAAATTTTTGACTACTTCAATATATTCTTTTCTATAAATCTTAATCATATCATCAATATCTGCACCATACGGTGGATTGGCAATCACTACATCAAACCCGCCTTTGTTATGAAACACCTCGGAAAAATAGAGTTTCCACAGGAAAAAGGGTTTTATCTTTCTCCCACTGGTGAATTCTTTCAGTTGTTTTTCCACTGATTCAAGGTCAAACCCGGATTCTTTGTATAGCTTTTCCTTATCCTGTTTAATTAACTCATTCCTTTGCTTCTCATTAGTTATTATCGAATACTTATTTTCAATGTCTTTCAGCCTGTTAAAGTAATCTGCTTTTTGAGTTTTTAGTTTGGTTTCAAATATTTTTATTAGCAGACCTTCAACTTCTTCTTTTAGTTCTGATTTTTTTGATACATTAGATGCATTCAGGAATTCATCTTTTTTCTTTTGAAATTCTTCTATCAGTTCATCATTTTCATATTTAAATAAACCACCATTTTTGTTTACTTTATCATCGTCAAAATTGATTCCCATAAACTCGGATATTAAGCTGTTGCCTTGCATAATCCTGTAATCCAAATTCGGCAGAGGCTTGATATTCGTAATATCATCCTCATCCACCACCAGGGACAGCCACATCCGCAACTTGGCAATCTCTACCGCGCCCGGGTCAATATCCACGCCGTAAAGGGAGTGTTCAATGCAATTTCTTTTATAATTGTAAGTACTTCTTTGTTTCAATTCACCTTTATTATCTGTATAAGTTTTTTCTAAACATTCAGTTTCGAGAAAAAACATCTTGGCCTTGACGATTTCTGACATCATCCCAACCGGGAAAGCACCAGAACCAACTGCAGGATCGCAAACATTTACATTAGATAAGTAATCATCTATTTCAACCGCGTATTTTTTAAGTTCATTGAAATATTGATTCTCCACATAATAACCCTTGTAACCAGGTTTATTTTTGTTTTTCTGTTTTGCAGTTTTTAAATACTCAGTATATTTTTCACCTTCTAATACTAAAAATTCTATTGCCTCTTTACACACTTTTCCATCCAGTTCGGTTACCAGATAATTAATCAAGCTCTGCTGGCACATATAGTGGACAATCTCGCGGGGGGTGTAATAGACACCGAATTTTTTGTTGAACTTATTTTCCTCGCCGGTCTTACCGCTCTTTAATGCATTTTTAAATTCCTCGTAATTATCCGAGCGGATGGCATTGAATTTTTCGTAGGCTTTGCCCAGCAGTTCCGGGTCAATGGCTACCTCTTTTTCCAGGGGTTCATCTTCCTTGACCGTAAAGTTATAGCGGTCGAAGATGTCCAGAATGCCATCATCGACATCGCCTTCTTTGGTCTTATTGGGATTGGAGAATAGATTGTCAGGCAGGTGGATGTCAGTACGCACCCAGTCGTAATTTCCTATGGGGTCAAAAAGTCCGCCGTTTAAGAAGGGTATTTTGCAGTTGAAACGGCTATAATAGTAGTCCTCATGCTTACGATCCTCACCAGTACGCAGGGCTTCATAAAAGAGCGGTTCAAGAATATCATTGAAAAAATTGTTGTAATTGCAATGTTTTTTCTCAAACAATTCACGCAAAAAGTGTTTTGATCCGGTTCCCCAGTCATCATCGCGATTCACACCAAACCAACCCTTTTTCTGTAGAAAATAAAGAAAGATAATCTGGCCCAACAGCTTCTTGGCAAAGTTTACCGTATCCACGCCCTTGGCCTCAAAATCGGTCTTGATTTTTAGGTTTTTTTTAACAACCAGGTCCATCTCTTCTTTGGTGCGCAGGAAAAGCTCGCGGTACTTGAGGAAAAACTCTTTGGTGACAGTTTCAATATCAAAGGCTTTTTCGATTTCTTCCAGGGTTGGGGCATGTTCATCATTTGCCAGAATATCAACCAGCCAGCGTTGAGCGGTGTGGCTTTTTTCATTGGCGCCCACCAGAAACGACCAGCGCCGGGCGGGGGTGAATTCTTCCTTCACCTTCATCTTACTGGTTGTGGTCTGCTCAAATTTGTAGTCCATCTTAACCAGCGAGAACCGCCAGTCAGTTCCGTCGGGTGAGACATACGCCACAAGGGCGGCATCTTTCATCTTTCCGCCCCGGCTGCCGTTTAAATACCAGGCAACGAAATTTCGCTGCATGGTACGGGCGCGTTCAAGGGATGTCTCTTTGTGTAAGGTTATGACAAGGATATCAATGTTGTTTTCTCCGTCACTGAACTTGCCAATCCGTTCCAGTGTTTTTATATATTGCTTATAGGCATCAGGGATATAATTCCCTTGATAGGTAAAGGGAGCGTCCTCAATCCTGTTAAGAAGGTTCTTTATGAAGTTGGTAAAACGAACCTTATCAAATGGCTGTTCAAAGGTATTCTTAATCAGATTTTTTGCCTGTTGTTTGTCCATATTCATTCACCTGTCAGATATAATGAGAGTATCACTTCACGTTTGCCGAATACCGCTGGATTCTGCTCCGCATAATGACTTTGCAGCAGCCGTTCGGAAATATGGGTCTGGAGGACTGCCAGCACCTTGAAAGGATTTACCAGTTCATCTTTAAGCGCATCCAGGGCTTTTAAGGTGTTTTTTGCCGTCTGTTTGGGCAGGCCGCCTTCATCAAGCTGGGTGAATACTTTTTTAAGATAAAGCTCCTGGTCTTCGGTGAGTTTCTGCGTGTTTTTCATGGTCGCTTTTAGGATGCGCAGGATATTGGCGGCGTTGTCGCGGCCTCTTCTTTTCTGAGGCTCGGCCATTTCTTCGGTGGTTGCAATAATAAAGGCTTCCTTATTGCTGTCCAAAAGGTCATACATCTCTCCGGGCAGCTTTTTCTTATTTTCCTCCGGACCGCTTTTCAGCAACCCGGCCGCGGTCATAAAATCCAGTTCCCGGGCATTTTTCTTAGCCTCGGTCATGAAAAACTTTTGCAGTTTCCCGCGGCGGAAGTAGGTGATGAGCGCTCCGGCGAAAACATTGTTTTGTTTTGCCGTACGGGCTTTTTTAGGCAGGTGTTTGATTTTTTCAAAAAGGCCGGCGTCCTTTTCACGGATATCCCGGATAACCTGCAGATATTTCAGTTCGCTCTCCTCCGCTTCATCGTCGCCTTCCAGGGATTTCTTTGAAATCAATCGGTTGAACAACTCGTGGGAGTCGATGGGCTCGCCTTCGGTTAAAAGCTCCGCGTCGCCGCCAAGCAGGGTCAGAAAGGCATTGATTTTGCCTTCCGCCGCTTCTTTTAACTTGATCTGGTCATTGGATTGGGTGGTAGGGAAGAAATTAAAAGTATGGATGACATCAAAGGATGTGTCAACCCGGTTAATACGTCCTACTCTCTGCATCATTCGGGTTGGGTTCCAGGGTAGGTCATAATTAATAACCACATTGGCACGGTGCAGGTTCACTCCTTCTGACAGGACTTCGGTGGAAACAAGTATGCGATAATCTTCTTTGGGGTGCCGGGCCCGGGCGTCAAAGTTCTCAAGCACCTTATCGCGAACAACCTCGCCTGAATCGCCGGTAAACAAAAGAACCTTGCCGGGATATTTTTCATTAATATTTTTAAACAGATAATTGGCGGTCTCTTTTGATTCGGTAAAGATGATGAGATGGTTTTTTTGTAAGACAGCATTTTTTGACAGTTCGTTTGCAAATTTCAGAAGCTTCGGGTCCCGGTTAATGTTCTGCCAAAGCTTTTTTACTTCCATCAGGATAACAAGGTCGTGCTGCAGATCTTTTTTTAGCTCTTCTCTGAAATCCTTGCTTTCATATTTTTCCGCCTTGCCTTCATCTATCAATCGCTGGACCGCCTCGTCATCGTCGTTTTCCAGGAGTTCAAATATCTTGTTGGTGTGCTTTTTACTGACATACACATAACCATTATCCAACTCTTTTATGAACATCTCGTAGGAATGCAGGAATCTGTCCACTGAATTTCTAAAGGCGAAGAAACTGCTTTCCAGTCGTTTGACAAGCAATATTTTCATAAACCGGCCCATGTTCCGCTGAGATTGTTCTTCTAGTTGGTCAATCTTGCCTTCATAATAAAGCATAGGCATATAGCGTGCGTATTTGAATTGATTGGCAATAAGGTCGATGGTTTTGTTAAAAATAGCATCTTCTTTATCATTGAGTTCGTAGAATAGTGGTTCCGGTTTCGTAACCTCCGGAAATTTAAGTCCCTGCTCTTTTATGTCTTTGCTGAAATATTTTTCTATTTCTGTTCGGGTGCGGCGCACCATTAAATATTTAAGCACCTTATCGCGTATTTCCCGGGCATTTGCCTTTACTGTATTTATGTATTCCGTATAATCTTTTTTCCGATCAAGATTTTTAAGCTTTTTATCCAGACCATTAAAAAAAGATTCCAGGTCAGGCAAATTAGGGATAGTGCTTTTTTTAGCTTTCTGAAACAGCTTAAGAAGGCTTAAAATGTCTTTTGGCGTGTTGTTGTAAGGCGTTGCCGTTACCAGGATAACTCTTTTTCCGCGGCATATTTCCGCCAGCTTTTCGTAGGTGATGGTTGTTTCGGTTCGAAAACGGTGCGCTTCATCAATGATAATATTTGTGTACTTGTCAGTTCCTCCGTCCAGAAGATCGTCCAGTTTACCGATAGATTCAAAATCTGCCGGCACTCTGAAGTCTGAAAAAACATTGGGCCAGGAACCGGGATTTGACTTTTCCAAAAGCACCGGCGGCGCGATAATAAGCGTTCTGCCGTCCAGTTGCCCCGCCAGCATAGCTGAGATATAGGTTTTCCCCAGCCCTACAACGTCGGAGATAAAAACGCCGCCATATTCCAAAAGTATCTTTTTGGCGTTTAAAACTGCCTGCTCCTGATACTCAAGTTTTTTAAACTCCTGCGGCAGATATTTAATGAATACCTCATCTGTCTGACTGAGCTCATCTTTGAAATATTCATAGAGAAACTTCAAGTATAGCTGATAAGGCATGATATTTTGAGTCAACCAGGTCTTGTCCTGAATGGTTTGGACATATTTTTCGCTGACATTTACAGCATTGCGCCACAGTTCCTCAAATTTATCTTTCGCAAAATCATAGTCGCTTCTGTTTTTTAATTCCACGTTAAATTCAATATTGTCAACCAGTCCGGCTTGGGTGAAATTACTGGAGCCTGTGATAACGCGGCCGGTATCCCGGTCGCCTTCCTTAAATGTCATAATATAGAGTTTGGCGTGGATATTTTGTGAGGGGTAAGCCCTGATTTCCAGCTTGCTGTTTCTGATCCATTCTATGAATTTATGTACCCCTGATTCAACATTTCTGTTATCTTCAGATTCCGCCATTTCATTTTGAACAAGATTTTCAACTTCCTGCTTGGCCTCGGCATGAGAAAAATCAAATGCTTGCTGTGTGGGTTTATTGGCTTTTCCCATCATTTCGAAAGTTTGTCTACTTGTGCTTATGCCAATCAAGATTCTAATTTTTACTGTGTTTTCCAGGGATGGGTAGATGGCGTGAAACCCACTTGAGTAGAAGTATCCGACGAGGCAGTCAAAAAATGACGCATCTTTAATAAGGACCTCAAATCTCTTTTTAAGGCTTTGATTTTCTTCGTTTGTAATAAACGATAGATCAGTGTTCATAAATATCCTTTGTTATCATCTTAGTGCAACCTTCATGGCCATTCCTGATGGAATCGTTTCATTTCTCGTTTTATCGGTATAACGATAAAGCTCACCTGCCGCTTTGTCGCGCAGCGGAAAAGCGGCAGGTGCAGCGCCTTGTTATCTGCCAGAGCCATAAATCTAAACTGTCATCTTTGAAACTTCATATTTAACAGGTAGGAGTCTCTCCAAAGTTATATGCTTTGAGGCATCAAGAATTTCGATGCCAATAATCCTATCTCCATCTCCAATGTCCAATACAATATCTTCTGAGACTCGCCTGTTTACAACATCCTGTTTTCTATCATCCAGTCGAATATAAAGAAGATCTGTTCTGTCATTGTATAAAATGTTCATCTTACACCTCCCACTTTCCGTAAAATACATAAACGGTCACCGTTACTACTAAGCTTTCTTCAATGGCATAGAATACCTCAACCCTCTTTTGGTCATAATATTTACCATGTCGTTTTCGCTTGAAATCATAAACTTTAGCTCTTCCTATTCGTCCATACTTAGCATTGATCTATATATACTCCAAAATCGCTACGAGTGCAATATAAAATACTTGAGGTTCATTGGTGCAATACCTAGGATAAAGAAAGTGTGTCAGCTCATGTAAAACAATACTTTTCTACTCCACCGTCACGCTTTTGGCCAGGTTGCGGGGTTGGTCAACATCGCAGCCCCGGGCTACGGCCATGTAGTAAGCCAATAACTGCAAAGGAATCACGGCTAAAACGGAACTAAGCAAAGGATGGGTTTGGGGAAGGTAAAATACGTGGTCGGACACATCCTCTACTTCTTTTAAACCCGTAGCGGCAAAAGTAATAACGGTTGCTTCCCGGGCCTTTACTTCTTTAATATTGCTGATTGTTTTTTCCAGCAAAGCCTTTTGAGTTACCAGAGCAACAACCGGCACCCCATCTGTAATTAAAGCCAGAGTCCCGTGCTTTAACTCCCCGGCCGCATAAGCCTCGGCGTGAATATAGGAAATTTCTTTAAGCTTTAAAGACCCTTCCATAGCTACGGCGTAATCCAGACCCCGCCCAATGAAAAAGATATTTTCTTTTTGAGCATACCTATCTGCCAGTTTCTGACTGAAGATGGCCGCCCGGGGTAAAATTTCATCTGCTTTTTGACTTAAATTTTTTAGTTCCTTTATTAAGGTTTGTATTTCTTCGGCCGGCAAAGTTTTTTGTTTGTCCGCTAAATAAAGAGCCAGTAAGTACATGGTAATTAACTGGGTGGTATAGGCTTTGGTTGAGGCCACGGCAATTTCCGGACCGGCCCAGGTATATAGGTTAAAATCAGCTTCCCGGGCTACCGAACTGCCCACCACGTTGGTTACGGCAACCACCGGGGCCCCCATTTTTTTGGCTTCCCGCAGGGCACCAAGTGTATCTGCGGTTTCCCCGGACTGACTGATTATTAAAACCAGTGTTTCCGGGGTAATTAAGGGCTGGCGGTAGCGGAATTCTGACGCCAGTTCCACTTCTACCGGCAGGCGGGCCAGCTTTTCAATTATGTGTTTTCCCACCAGGCCCGCGTGGTAGGCGGTACCACAAGCGGTAATAAATATTTTTTTTACCCCGGCCAACGGTAATTCCCCCAGGGTTACCTCCGTGTTGTCTGCCGCCAGCCGCCCCCTTAAGGTTTCCTGAATGGCTTGCGGCTGCTCATAAATTTCTTTAAGCATAAAGTGGGCAAAACCGCCTTTTTCGGCCTCCGCTTCTTCCCATTTTACTTCAAAGATTGGTTTTTGGACTGACTTAAGCTGACGATCTTTAATTTCTACCTTATCCGGGGTAACTATGACCATCTCCCCATCAAAAGGAATGCGGGTTTGGCGGGTATACTTTAACAAGGCCGGCACGTCTGATGCAATGAAGTTTTCATTTTCTCCCAGCCCTACAATTAAAGGGCTGTCTTGGCGCGCCGCCACAAGGCAACCTGGTTCGTGAACGGTTAAAACCACCATGGCGTAAGAACCTTCGACCCGGGCAATGGCCTGGTGAACCGCTAATTCCAGGCTGCCCCGGTAATAGTGTTCTACTAAATGAGGGAGTACTTCCGTATCCGTTTCGGAGGAAAAAGTATGACCCTGGGCGATAAGCCATCCTTTTAGCTTAAGGTAATTTTCTATAATACCGTTATGCACTACCGCAAAACAACCGGAACAATCCGTATGGGGGTGGGCGTTAATAATAGAGGGCCGCCCGTGGGTAGCCCACCGGGTATGGCCAATTCCTACCCTGGCCTGAAAAGAGTTATCTTTTAGTTCTTCTTGGAGCACGGCTAACTTGCCGGCTTGTTTTTTTACTAAAATTCCTCCGTTTTCTAAAACAGCAATACCTGCCGAATCATAGCCCCGGTAAGTAAGTTTTTGTAAGCCGTATAATAAAACAGGAACAGCCTGTTGAAAGCCCAGATAACCAACTATGCCGCACATTTAATTTTTACCCCCTTGAAAAAATTTTTCCTTTTGTAAAGGCGTTAAATTTAACCCCCTACAAAATAAATAACCAGGGCAAAAACCCTGGTAGAAATTCGGACGTCAGTCGTCGATCGTCGGTCGTCAGGAGAAAAATAATAACCGGATATAAACTTAAACAATTTTATGTCAAAATTTCCTGACGTCGTCCGTCGTCACGTTAAAATTTCCTGACGACTGATGTCCGACGTCCGACGACCGAATAAGCAGGTCTTTACTTTTTCTGCCCGGCACTTTTATCCTGACGGTTACCTGTCAGTTTTGCGGTGCCTTTAACGGTTGCAGCTAAACCGGGGAGTATCCGCCGAAAACTTCGATTAACTCCCTCCTCGTCAACCGGCTAAATATTGGAAGTATGTTGTCTGATGTCTGATGTCTGATGTCAGATAACCTCTAAATCAGCCGGTTCTGGCGCTTCAAATTTAATTTTTATTTTTGATTTAAATTTAACTAGCTAACTCCTTCGCGGCTGCGGTTAGTTCATTTACAATTTCCCGCAACTGCACAATATCCCTCCCCTCAACCATTATCCTTACTACCTCTTCTGTGCCGGACGACCGCACTAAAATCCGGCCGTTTCCTGCCAGTAGCCTTTCTTTTTGCCGGATAGCTTCTTCTAATACCGGGCTGGCCATTACCTGTTGTTTATTTCTTACCGGTACGTTTTCTAATACCTGAGGCAGGCGTTCCATTTGGGCCGCCAACTCCTTTAAGGAGGCGCCGTTTTCCTTAACTACGCTTAACAATTTTAAAGAAGTTAAAATACCATCGCCCGAAGGACTGTGATTAAGGAAAATAATGTGACCGCTTTGCTCCCCGCCAAAATTAGCCCCAAAGCGAAGTAACTCCTCCAGCACGTACCGGTCGCCCACTTTAGTTTCAATTACCTTGATCTGGTTTTTCTTTAGAGCCAGGTGTAGTCCCAGATTACTCATGACCGTTACTACCACCGTATTTTTGGCCAGGGTTCCCTTTTTGTGCATCTGGTTAGCGCAAATAACCATAACATGGTCTCCGTCTACTATTTCCCCTGTTTCATCTACCGCAATTAACCGGTCTGCGTCTCCGTCATAAGCCAGTCCTAAATCAGCCTTACAGGCAATCACTTTTTCCTGTAAAGAGGCCGGATAAGTGGAACCACAAACAGCGTTAATATTTACCCCGTTAGGGTTGCAATAAATTGGAACTACTTCCGCCCCTAACTCAAACAGCAGCCTGGGGGCAATTTGACTGGCCGCTCCGTTAGCTCCGTCAACTACAACTTTTAAGCCTGTTAAATCAACGGGCACCGCGTCTTTTAAAAATTTTATATAGCATTCCGCGGCATCTTTTTCTTCATACGCCCGCCCTATTTCACCAGCCACGGGAACAGGAATTTTATTCGCTTCAAAATGCATAAGTTGCTCAATTTCTTCTTCTTTTTCGTCAGTTAGTTTAAAACCACGGGCGTCAAAAAATTTTATGCCGTTGTCAATAACCGGGTTATGTGAAGCCGAGATAACTATACCCCCCATTGCTCCCAAGGCCTGACAAAGATAAGCAACGGCGGGAGTAGGTACTACCCCTACTTTCAGGACATTTACCCCTACCGAGCAAATTCCGGCAATTAAAGCTGCTTCCAGCATATCTCCCGAGACCCGGGTATCGCGGCCAATAACTAGATGCCCTCCAGATATATTTTGGCAAAGAGCATAAGCTCCTGCCCGCCCTAGCTTTAAGGCTAATTCTGAAGTTAATTCCTGGTTGGCTACCCCCCGTACCCCATCAGTACCAAATATTATCCCCATGGTACTTCCCCCTTCTTTCGACCGACGACCGGCTTATCCAGTTCCATTTAATATATCATTAATATATCATAATTATAATATGAACAACTAATTTTTAGGACGCTTACCTTCGCCTAATTCCCAAATTAGTTTGTTTACCGCGTTTACGTAAGCACGGGCACTGGCCTCTAAAACATCGGTACTGATACCTCTTCCGATATAGGTTTTTTTATTATGCTCGCTGGTAATCATTAAGGTTACTTCACCAATAGCATCTTTACCTTCCGTCACGGCATTTATCCCCCACGTTAGCAGGGTACAAGAATAACCGGTTATCTTGTCAATTGCCTTACATATAGCGTCAACCGGCCCATTGCCGCAGGCTGCTTCTTCGAGCAGGCTAGAAGCCTGCCCTACATGGGCCTCTTCTTCTATTTTTAAACCTATTGTAGCCGTGGGTATTATGGTGGTTCCACTGGAAATATGCAGGTAAGCCAAATTGTATTTAGCCGGTATTAAACGGAGTTCTTCTTCTATAATAGCCTCCAGGTCACGGTCCGTTATTCCCTTCTTCCGGTCAGCCAGATTTTTAAATCTTTCAAAGGCTGTATTTAATTCTTCTGAGCTAAGAGTGTATCCTAATTCACTTAGACGCAACCGAAAGGCGTGACGACCGGAATGTTTACCCAGGACTAAGTCGCTATGGCTAACCCCCACCATTTCCGGACGCATAATTTCATAAGTAGTTGGTTCTTTTATTACCCCATCCTGATGGATTCCCGATTCGTGGGCAAAGGCATTTTTACCTACTATTGCTTTATTATGCTGGACGTTCATTCCCGTTAAATTAGCTACTAAACGGCTGGTCCGGTAAATCTCTTCCGTACGGACGTTTGTTTCACCCTGGAAAACATCGCGCCGGGTACGTAAGGCCATCACAATCTCTTCTATAGCTGCGTTGCCGGCCCTTTCCCCAATCCCATTAATTGCCCCTTCGATCTGCTGCGCCCCGGCCATTACGGCGGCCAAAGAATTGGACACGGCTAATCCCAAATCATCATGGCAATGTATACTTAAAATAACTTTTTCCATTCCTCTTACGCGCTGCCTGATTTCACCGATAAAACGGGCAAATTCATTTGGTGTAGCGTAACCTACCGTATCCGGAATATTTATTACGGTGGCCCCGGCGGCAATAGCTGCTTCCAATACTTGACATAAAAAATTTAAATTTGAACGCGAGGCGTCTTCGGCGGAAAATTCCACGTCGTTGGTGTAAGTTTTAGCCCGTTTTACGGCCGCTACTGCAGCTTCAATCACCTGTTCCGGCGTCATTCTTAGTTTATATTGAAGGTGAATTGATGAAGTGACAATAAAAGTATGAATTCTAGGCTGTTCTGCTTCCCGCAGGGCTTCCCAGGCTTGGTCAATATCGTTAAAATTTGTCCTGGCCAGTCCGGCTACCGTAACTCCCTTTACTTCCCGGGAAATTATTTTTACCGCTTCAAAATCACCTGGCGAAACAAAGGGGAAACCGGCTTCAATTACGTCTACCCTTAGCCTGGCTAGCTGCCTGGCAATTTGAAGCTTTTCTTTTACGTTAAGGCTTACGCCGGGAGACTGTTCTCCGTCACGTAAGGTAGTATCAAAAATATAAACTCGCATTTATTAATTCACCGCCATTCAACATTTAAATTAAAAATTTTCTTAAAAATCGAAAATTGGGTGAGAGACAAAGGAACCGTCCCCTTGTCTCGCCTATAAGGCCATAGGCAAAACATTTTCCCGGGGATCAATTAAACAGTTGACCAGTACCGGGCCCGGCGTGTTTAATATGTCAGGCAGCCGCCGCGTTAATTCATCCGGGGTGCTGACATTATAACCCGGAATTCCGTACGCCTTGGCCAAAATCACAAAGTCAGGAACAAATTCAAAATTTACCCCAAAGTAACGTTTATCATAATAAAACTCTTGCAGTTGGCGCACCATCCCTAAAGATTGGTTATTTAAAATAAAAATTTTTAACGGTAATTTTTGTTCCACCATGGTGGCTAATTCAGACATAGTCATTTGAAAACTACCGTCTCCGGTAACTAAAATAACTTTTTCTTCCGGTAAACCAAGCTGGGCCCCAATGGCGGCGGGCAAACCAAAACCCATCGCCCCCAAGCCGCCTGAAGAGATAATTGCCCCTGGTTTTTTAAACCGGTAATACTGGGCCGTCCACATTTGGTGTTGACCTACATCAGTAGCTATTAGGGCTTCTCCGTCAGTCAAACGGTATAATTCTTCCAGTACAAATTGGGGCTTTAAAACATTTTCCTGATGATAAAATAAAGGGTAAAGACTTTTCAACTCCTCAATCCGTTGTAACCACGCGGCCCGGTCTGTTTTTTTAAGCAAAGGTAATAAGGCTTGCAGGACAACCTTAACGTCACCAACAATAGGTACCTGGATACGGACGTTTTTACCTATTTCTGCCGGATCTATATCTACGTGAATAATCTTTGCCTCAGGGGCAAAGGTGGCTACTTTGCCTGTTACCCGATCGTCAAAACGCACCCCTAAAGCAATTAACAGGTCACATTCGTTAACAGCCAGGTTAGCGTAGCGCGTTCCGTGTAAACCTAACATGCCTAAAAAAAGTGGGTGCTTACCAGAAAAACAGGAAAGTCCCCGGAAGGTATTGGTTACCGGAGCAGAAATAACCTCAGCTAACTGTTTTAGTTCTTCGCAAGCTTGAGAAATTAAAATACCACCGCCGGCATAAATAACGGGACGGCGGGATTTATTAATTAAACGCGCCGCTTCATTAATTTTACCAAAGTGACCCTCTAGAACTGGCTTGTAACTTTGCAGGGAAGCACTCTTGGGGTAACGAAAGCTTATTTTAGTTTTTAACATGTCCTGGGGCAAGTCAATAAGTACCGGTCCAGGCCGGCCTGTAGCGGCGATATAAAAAGCATTTTTGATAGTTTGAAGCAATTTTCTATGGTCTTTAACCAGGTAATTATGTTTGGTAATAGGTGCCGTAATACCCGTAATATCTACCTCTTGAAAGGCATCCGTACCCACCTGAGTGGTTGGCACCTGGCCGGTAAAAATTACTAAAGGAACGGAATCCATGTAGGCGTCAGCAATTCCCGTAACCAGGTTTGTTGCTCCCGGGCCGGAGGTAGCTATACACACTCCTACCCGTCCGGTAGCCCGCGCGTAACCATTAGCGGCAAAAACCGCTCCTTGTTCATGTCTTACTAAAACATGCTTTAGCGCAGAGGAAACAAGAGCATCGTAAACAGGGAGAATAGACCCCCCCGGGTAGCCAAACACTATGGATACATTTTCTTGTTCTAAGGCCTGAATCAGTGCCTGGGCGGCAATAACTTCCAAAACACAACCCCCCATTTTCGAGGTTCGAGGTTCGAATATCGAGAAAGAACCTCGAACATCAAACCTCGACTCTCGAATTAAGCCAGGGCATCATTTTACGTAATTTGGCGCCTACTTTTTCAATTAAATGACCTGCTTCTTGGCGGCGGCTGGCGTTAAACATAGGCCGTTTAGCCTGATTTTCTAAAATCCACTGCCGGGCAAATTCTCCTGAAGTAATTTCCGCCAGTATCTTTTTCATTTCCTGACGGGTATGTTCATTAATAATTCGCTTTCCAGACATATAATCACCATATTCGGCGGTATTGCTAATTGAATAACGCATCCCGCTTAAGCCGCCTTCGTTAATCAAGTCAACAATAAGCTTTAGCTCATGTAGACATTCAAAATAGGCAATCTCTGGTGCGTAACCCGCCTCAACCAAGGTATCAAATCCGGCTTTAATCAATTCACTGACCCCTCCGCAAAGTACTGCCTGCTCCCCAAATAAATCTGTTTCAGTTTCTTCCTTAAAGGTAGTTTCAAAAACCCCGGCGCGCGTACAGCCAATCCCCTTGGCGTAAGCTAAGGCCATTTCCTTGGCCTGACCGCTTACATCCTGCTGCACGGCAATAAGCGCCGGCGTACCCAGGCCGTCTTTATACATGCGCCGCAAAAGGTGTCCTGGACTTTTAGGGGCTACCATAAATACATCTACCTCAGCCTGAGGGACAATTTGCCCAAAGTGAATATTAAATCCGTGGGAAAACATTAAAGCTTTGCCTGCCTTTAAGTGTGCTTTTACATTTTCCCGGTAAACTTCCGGTTGCACCTCATCAGGCACAAGCATTTGAATAATATCCGCTTGGCTTGAGGCCTCAGGCAGGGTAGTAACTTTTAACCCGTCCTTTTGGGCCTGATTCCAACCAGGGTCTGTTTCAAGCAGCCCTACTATTACTTTAAGGCCACTGTCGTTTAGATTTTGGGCCTGGGCATGGCCTTGACTTCCGTAACCCAGTATGGCAATAGTTTTGTTTTTTAGGATTTCCAGGTTAGCATCCTGGTCATAGTAAATCTTCAATTACGTATCCTCCTTTTTTAAAAAACCTCGAACTTCGAATTACATGGCCTCCTCTTTAATATTATTTACATTAGTATATTTAGAACCACGGAGCAGGGCAATTTTACCCGTGCGCACAAGCTCTTTTATTCCATAAGGCCGTAAGGATTCTTCAAAAGCTTTAATTTTTGCTTCGTCGCCGGTACATTCCAGAGTAAGGGTTCGTCTGCCTAAATCAACAATACGCGCCCGAAAAATATCGGCTATTTGCATAATTTCCCCTCGTTGGGTGGGATTGGCGGTAACTTTAGCTAAAACTAATTCCCGGGCCACAAATTCTTCGGCCGTAATATTACTAACTTTAATCACGTCTATAAGTTTCCGGAGTTGCTTGGTTACCTGTTCTAAAACCAAAGCATCACCTTCCACCACAATGGTCATCCGGGAAACATTTACATTTTCCGTTTGACCAACTGCTAAGCTGTCTATGTTAAAACCCCGCCGGCTGAACAAGCCGACTACCCGGTAAAGGACGCCGGGACTGTTGGCCACTAAAACAGTAAGGGTGTGACGCATAATAAGTATCCCTCTCCAATCAGTCGTCAGTCGTCAGTCGTCGGAAGTCGGAAACAAAAAGTTCTGACCTCTGACTTTTTAACCTCCAACTTCCAACCTCCGACCTCCGAAATTGCCGCTACGTTTACCCTAACATTTTACCTAGCGCTTCGCCGGGCGGCACCATAGGTAAAACATTTTCTTCCCGTTCTACAACAAAGTCTATTACCACCGACTTTTTCACCGCCATAGCTTTCTTTAAGGCACCGGTTACCTCTTTAGGCTCAGTTACTCTTATCCCAACGGCTCCGTACGCTTCAGCCAACTTAACAAAGTCCGGATTTATTAATTCGGTATATGAATAACGACGGTTATAAAAGAATTCCTGCCATTGCCGCACCATGCCCAGGTAACCATTATTGATAATGGCAATTTTAACGGGTAAATTATAATTAACGGCGGTAGCCAGTTCTTGAATGTTCATTTGAATGCTCCCGTCACCGGCAATGTTAAAAACTACTGCTTCCGGACAAGCAACTTGAGCACCAATAGCCGCCGGTAAACCAAACCCCATTGTGCCTAAGCCGCCAGAGGAAATAAAGGAGCGCGGCCGGGTGAAATTATAATACTGCGTTGTCCACATCTGGTGCTGGCCCACTTCAGTAGTAATTATGGCTTCACCTTTAGTCACGTTATAAATCTCTTGGATTACCTGCTGGGGCTTTAAATGTCCGTTTTCTTCGTAATAAACAGGAAACTCTTTTTTCCATTGGCCTATTTGTTCTTGCCAGGCACCGGGTAATTTAGCCTTTAGGTTGCTGACTAATAAATTTATTACTTCCTTTATGTCCCCTACTAGAGGAACATTAACGCGGACATTTTTTCCCATTTCCGCGGCGTCAATATCCAAATGAATAATTTTTGCTTTAGGAGCAAACTCCGCTATTTTGCCCGTTACCCGGTCGTCAAAACGAACCCCCAGGGCAATTAAAAGGTCGCATTCACAAATGGCGTAATTAGCATATTTACTGCCGTGCATGCCGAGCATTCCTAGCGAGAGAGGATGATCCCCCGGAAAGCAACCCAAACCCATAAGGGTAGTAGTTACCGGCGCTAAAATTAATTCTGCCAGGTGACGTAACTCCCGGTACGCTCCGGAACTTACCACCCCTCCCCCGGCGTAAATAACGGGCCGCTTGGCGGCCACCATCAAATCTGCGGCTTCCTTTAAGCGCCGGGAAGAAGGCAACTGTTCTGGCCGGTAACCTCTCAAATTTACTGGTCCGGGATTTTCATAAACCACCCGGGCCCCGGAAATATCTTTAGGTATATCTACCAGTACGGGCCCGGGCCGTCCCGTAGTAGCAATGTAAAAAGCTTCTTTAACTACCCGGGCAATATCCCGTGTATCTCTAATAAGATAACTATGCTTGGTAATGGGCATGGTTATGCCTGTAATATCAGCCTCTTGAAACGAATCTTTGCCTAAAACAGAAGTAGCTACCTGGCCGGTAAAAGCAACCAAAGATACCGAATCCATGTAAGCATTGGCAATACCGGTAACCAGATTGGTGGCCCCGGGACCAGAAGTAGCCAGGCAAACACCCGGCCGTCCGGAAGCCCGGGCGTAGCCGTCTGCCGCGTGGGCTGCCCCTTGTTCGTGTCTAGTTAAAATATGCCGGATATTAGATTCGTAAAGAGCGTCGTAAATTGGCAATACCGCACCACCGGGGTAACCAAAAATGGTATCCACTCCTTCTTTAAGTAAGCTGTCAATTAAAATTTCTCCCCCGGATTTCCGCAATTACCTTCACCTCATTGTGATATTTAAGAGCCGTCGCTGCTCTTGAATAAATTATGAAAAATCTAATACTGCACCCTTACTGGCCGAACTCACTTGAGCCGCGTAACGGGCTAAATAGCCTTTTAAGGCGTCTTTCCTACGAGGGGGCTGCCAGCTTTTAAGACGCCTTTTAATTTCTTCTTCAGGAAGCAAAACTTCAAGCTTATTGGCGTTTAGGTCAAGGCTAATCATATCGCCGTCTTTGACCACCGCGATTGGACCTCCTGCCGCGGCTTCAGGAGAAATATGGCCTATGGAAGCGCCACGGGTAGCCCCTGAAAAACGTCCGTCAGTAAGCAAGGCTACTTCTTTATCCAAGCCCATCCCTGCTATGGCGGCGGTGGGGGTAAGCATTTCCCGCATTCCCGGGCCCCCTTGCGGACCTTCGTAACGAATAACGATAACGTCCCCTTTACTAATCCGGCCTTCGTTTATTGCCTCTACGGCTTCTTCTTCCGAGTTAAATACCCTTGCCGGACCCTTATGGACATACATTTCAGGAGCAACCCCGGCCTTTTTAACCACGGCCCCCTCCGGAGCCAGGTTGCCCTTTAAAACAGCAATCCCTCCGGTGGGACTATAAGGCTGACCGTAGCTCCTAATTACTTCCGGTCTTTTTATTTGCCGGTTTTGAATAGATTCTTCCAGGCTGGCCCCCGTAACCGTTAAAGCACCTAAATGCAAGAGGTTTGCCTGTTTTAACTGGGCCAGCACGGCGGGAATTCCTCCGGCTTTATCAAGATCCTGCAAGAAAAATGGGCCTAGGGGACTCAATTTACATAAGTTGGGTGTCTGGGCGCTAATCTCGTTTACTAAATCCAAATTAATTTCTATTTGCAACTCCCGGGCAATAGCCGGTAAATGTAAGACCGTATTGGTGGAACAGCCTAGAGCCATATCCAAAGCCAGGGCGTTTTTAAAAGCCGCCAGGGTAAGAATACGAGAGGGTTTTAAGTCCTCGGAAACCAGCGCCACACTTCTAAGACCGGTTAATTTAGCCAGCCTGCGCCTGGCAGCAGTTACAGCCGGGATAGTTCCGTTTCCGGGAAGGGCCAGACCTAAAGCTTCGGTAAGACAATTCATTGAGTTAGCCGTAAACATGCCGGCACAAGAACCGTAACCAGGACAGGCCTCTTCCTCTAAGGCCGTTAATTTTTCAACCGTCATCTTTCCTGCCCTAACGGCACCTACGGCTTCAAACACGTTACTTAAGGATATACGGTTGCCCTGATCACAACCGGCCAGCATAGGGCCACCACTAATAATAATGGAAGGTAAATCAAGCCTGGCCGCGGCCATTAACATACCCGGTACTATTTTATCGCAAGCGGTTACCAAAACCAAACCGTCAAACTGGTGAGCTTCAGCCATAACTTCAATTGAATCGGCAATCAATTCCCGGCTGGCCAGGGAATATTTCATGCCCTTATGGTTCATGGCAATTCCATCGCACACGGCAATGCTAGGAAAAACAACGGGTACACCACCTGCCATCCTGATGCCGGCGGCAACGGCAGCCGTTATATCATTTAAATGAATATGACCCGGTACAATTTCATTAAAAGAATTTACCACCCCTATTATGGGCCGGTTAAATTCTTCGTCTATAAAGCCTAAAGCTTTTAATAAAGAACGATGAGGGGCTTTTTCTAACCCCTTTTTAATCGCGTCACTACGCAAAACAAGACCCTTCCTTCAATTATATATATTATCGGTAGGGTAGGCTTCCAGCCTGCTCGTCAGCAAAAATTAAAGCTCCCTCTGTTTGAGTTAATTGCCGGAAAGCCGTAATTAAGCTTTTAGTTATCTCCCCCGGACAACCATTTCCAATTAGCCGGCCGTCTAACTTAACTGCCGGAATAACTTCAGCCGCAGTACCGGTAAGAAAACATTCCGTAGCGTTATAAATATCGTGACGGTTAAATAAACTTTCTTTTACTTTTATTCCCCTTGAACTAGCCAGTTCCATAACCGTATTTCTGGTAACACCTTCTAAAATACCGGCGTAAGAGGGCGGAGTAATTAGAATACCATCTCTAATGATAAAAATATTATCTCCTGAAGCCTCGGCCACATATCCTTCCTGGTTAAGCATTACCGCTTCCGGTACGTTAAAAAGGTTGGCTTCTATTTTAGCCAGAATATTGTTCAGGTAATTTAACGACTTTACCCTGGGGTTAAGAGCTTCAGAAAGATTCCGGCGGGTGGCCACAGTGATTAATGTCAAACCTTTCTGGTAAAGCTCTTCAGGATACAATTGAATAGAATC
>JJNX02000021.1 GCA_000681355.2 Peptococcaceae bacterium SCADC1_2_3 | reverse complement strand
AGTCGGCCCACTGTACAAAAGTATATGCAGGAAATGGGCATATCTGCCGTTTGTCCGAAACCTAATTTAAGCAAGAAGAATCATGAACACAAAGTATATCCCTATTTGCTTCGAGGAGTCACGGCAAGCCATCCCAATCATATATGGGGTACGGATATTACCTACATCCGTTATTGATGCGGGGTGGTTATATCTTGTAGCATTTATGGACTGGTTTTCAAGGTATGTATTAGCCTGGGAACTAGATTGTATTCTTGAAGTTGATTTTGTACTGGAGGCCCTGAATAAAGCCCTTCAGGTAGAAAAACCTGAAATTGTAAATAGTGATCAGGGAAGCCAATTCACAAGCCAATCTTATACCGAAATTCTGTTGGATAAGAGGGTTAAAGTCAGTATGGATGGCCGGGGTAGAGCAATGGATAACATCTTTACAGAACGGCTTTGGAGAACGGTAAAATATCAGGAAGTTTACCTAAATGATTATGACAACCCAAGGGAGGCCAGGCGGGGCTTGGCTAGGTTCTTTGAAAAGTATAATACATACGCCACATCAGGCCTTGAAAAATCTGACACCTGCTGAGGTTTATTATGGGAATTACACGCTTAATGATTTTAAGTAACCCTGCTTTCGTAATGCTTATATTTCCCTATTCAACAGTTAAGGGCAAGAACCCCCCCTCTGCAATTTCTCACTTGCAGACCCTTGACACTCCCTCCTGGGAGGTTAAAATAGACAAGCGGGATAAAGACAAAATCTAAAGCGATAATTTCCAGTTAATGTGTTCTATTAATAGGATATTATGGGATTAAAACAATTAGATTGGAGGGAAAAAAATCACCTTATGTAAAGGCGAAAAAATGTCTTGACAAAGTTAGCCACCTTACCGGCGCGCGCGCCTGGAGCAGTTGTTGTTCATCGGTATGTTTCATGCATTAGCTTCGTATATCATCAGGACGTCCACGGTTCCCTTTGGCCTGCATACCGTCATACTCCTATTAATCTTTATCCCAATAATATACGCTTTTACCCCTTTAAATCTCATAACGTCGGCAATGGCAGGACTGGCAGGGCTTACTATCTTCGCCTCTGTAGAGACATTTGTTTCACTTCAGTTATTAAATATAACCGGCTATAAATACCAGGAGGTTCTACCCGACCCCCTTCTGAGAATTTATTTCTTTTTACCGGAAGCCGTAATACTTCTCTTATTAATTTTTCTATTCCATCGCTATAATTTTAATCTTTTGTCATACTGGAGAAGAACAAAACAAACTGATAAAGGAACTATATCAAGCAATAGAAACAAGCCCAAGGAAGACTTCTTTGTTAAACAGTATCTCCCCTTAATCACCCTGATCCTCTGCCCCATCCTGCTGCTGGCTTTATTAAACGCCGCTTCTTTCGTTCACCGAACCGGTCCTCCCGATAAATATTTAAATCTACTTACAACCACAATTAGCCTGGCAGTAGTAGCTCTAACAATCTTATCCGCAGTAGCAATCAAGAGAATTTCCAGGATCATAGAAGTCGAGTACACGGCAAAACAAACGGCGGAAACGCTTTCCCGGATGGAAGAGCTAATCTTTTCTATCCGCAAACAGCGCCACGACTTCAACCACCACCTGCAGACAGTATACGGCCTCCTGGAAGTCGGCTCTTTCCGAGAAGCCAGAGATTATATAAGAAACACATTTAACGCCATAACCACCCGCGGAGAAATTATCAAAACCGATAACCACGAGATAAGCGCCATACTCTATACAAAAGTCGGACTGGCAGAGGCAAAAAATATAAACCTTGAGATTTTAATAAAGTGCAGTCTGAGAAATCTGCCCTTAAAATCCGGGGAGGCCAATTCCATTTTGGGCAACCTGCTTGATAACGCCATAGAAGCAGTAGAAAATGCCGCCGGGGAAAGACGCCTCATAACAGTAGAACTGTCCCGGGATCCTGGAGCATTTAACTTTACGGTGGCCAACCGGGGTGAACCAATCAAACCGGAGGTTATCGACCAAATTTTTGAGCCCCATTTCTCAACCAAAGAAGGAAAACAAGGTCTGGGACTGACCATAGTAAAGGAGGTCGCCGAACACTACAACGGTTCGGTAACCGTATCCTCAAACAATGAAGAAACAATTTTTGCTGTCCGTATACCTTCTAAGAAATGAGTTTTTCAGTGGATCCCATAAAAATAACAGTGCTCATCGCCGAAGATGATCCGGTGATGCGCCACATCCTCAGGAAAGCTTTAGAAGAAATACCCGACGTAACAGTAGTCGGGGAAGCTGATAACGGCCTGGAGGCAATTCGCCTGGCGAAAGAAATGGCGCCCCAGGTCGTCTTTTTGGACATCGCCATGCCGGAAAAAGACGGCCTGGAAGTAGCCCGTGAGATCTGCGATGCCAGCCCCGAAACTGTAATTATTTTTGCTACAGCCTACGAAAATTTTACTCACGAAGCTTTCGAAGTCTACGCCTTCGATTATTTAATCAAACCCTTCAAGATCAACCGGATTCGCAAAACCATGGAACGGATCAGGACAAGACTCACCAAAGCAGAAATGGTCAAAGACGGCTCCCATACTCCGCGGGCTGAAACCAATCTAAAAAAAATACTAGTAAAAGAAGAAGGAAAGAAAACACTTGTAAGCATCAGGGATATTGTTTTCTTAACGAGGGAAGGACGCTCTGTAATCATCCACACCATCGAAGGAAAAATCAAAACCACGGAAACGATGGAAGCATTGGAACAAAAACTTACCGGCAATTCTTTTTTTCGCTGCCATAGGGGGTTCATCATCAACCTGAACATGGTAAAAGAAATACAACCCTGGGGCAGGAAAACATGCAAGGTCATTCTGAACAACACAAAAGAATCAATCACCATGACCAAAGCCAGGGCCAGGGAGTTAGAGAAAAAGCTTGGCGTAAATTTGACAAAGTGAAGAGGATGACCCCCTTTTTTTGTTTTTTCGTAGAATGCCATGTATCCTTTCAAACAGGAAAAGTACCCATTCGGACAGGAAAAGTACCCATTCGGACAGAAAAAGTACCCATTCGGACAGAAAAAGTACCCATTCGGACATAATCGGTAGACAAGGAAAAATAGTGCTATATAATTTAAGGTGATAGTAAAAGGTACTAAATCTTGTCGAAAGACAGGGTGCAAAGCAATGGGGCTAAGGCCATTTATAGCTAGTATTGCCAGGTTACCATGACACGGCGCAAAAAAACTTTCTCAGGCCTTTCTCCAACATAGATGGAAGGGGGTGAATCCAATGGGCAATGAAAATTAAAAGTGGTTCGTGAGGCAAACCAATGGAAGTCCGAAATAACTACACCAAAGTTAGCCTGCTACAAACCACTAACAGCATGTTACCATACCGTAGGCTTTTTGTAAAATCATACGAGGAGGATAATAAATGAAAAAATTTGCATATTATTTCCTTACTGCCATATTGTCGGTAACCTTATTTGCAAATATAGTTTATGCAGCTTATCAATATTACTCTGCAACTCTTCCCCCTTTTAAAGGCGATACAACTCTTATCTCTGGTACTAAAACTACAGGATATGACAATATATTCCACAGGAACATTAGTATTGGCGGTAATTATGATGCAGTGGATGTTTGGATAGACAGAAAAAATGCAGATAACAGTTGGACAAGAGTATCAGATAACGTTACTCATTATGAAGGAGGAGGACCATATACAACACCAGTGGCTAACGTCGATCTTTTATCAGGACAATTTATTCGAGCAAGAGGTCAAAATCATGATTCGACCTGGGTGAATGTAGCAATTCAAGGAGAGATTGACTTGAGATAGCGAACCAATAATTTAACAGCCGGAAATTAGTTGCAAATTATAATTTATATAATTTCCGGCTGTTATTATTCTATGTAACAACCATTCTACAGGTGGTGAAAGTGTCATGGAATTATTTAAGATATTAAAACTAGAGTTTAATCTCCTTCTAAACAGAAAAGAGTTTTTATATGCTTTTACAGTTAGTTTGTTTTTGATGATAATTGTATTTTTTATTAATTTGCATAATTTCTTTCAAGAATACATGATGAACATTCCTTCTGCGAATCAATTATGGGTTGGTTTTGACTCTCTTATTGGCGATCTATTTTATATGTTTCTTTTGCCTTTGCTGCCTGCTTTGGCCTATGCCGACACTTATTATTTAGATATTAAAACAGGAGCTTATAAAAGCATCTTGACCAGATGTCGCAAGAATAATTATATATTGGCAAAAGGCATAGTAATCTTTGTCTCCGGTTTTATCGTTGTGCTTGTTCCTCTACTAATAAATCAGTTATTATATTTTATCATTGCTCCTTTACACAGCACAAAAAATCTTTTAGGATGGCCGGCCTACATGTTTATCCCAACACACAACATGATCTTTGAAAGTCTATTTTTAAGCAACCCCTATCTATATAATATTCTATATATGCTCCTGGCTGGCCTGGTCGGCAGCCTGGCAGCGTTAATGTCTTATTCCATTTCCTTCATTACCAACAAAAGCAGGCTAATTATCGTGGCGGCTCCTCTGGTTATATATTTGGTTGGCAATTTTATCAACGCGTTATTGGGAAAGGCAAATTATTGCTTGAATTATTATTTACAAGGATTTGTAGTTATAGGAGGCTTAAATGCAGATTACTTTTTTATTGTCCTAACTATTTCTTTTATTGTAAGCATCTCCATCATTTTTTTTAAAAACATGACTGTTAAGGACGAATTGTATTGAAAAAAAGAATCTATTTAAAACACATGTTTTCATTCAAGAGAACTTTTATTATATATTTCATACTTTTACTGTACCCGTTCAACGTTTTTTTAAGACCGATAGACAATATTAACGATTTTAATAAGCTTTTTTATCTAATGTATGACAATGTCTTTTCCGTTTACACCGCGACGTTTTTACTGATTCCCTTATTCTTATTTTTAATTGAACATAATGCAATCCTATTTGGCAACGACAATGTTATTGTAAAAATGAGGACAAAAGAAAATTGGTGGAAGGAAAGAATAAAGCTTCTTTTTATCGACATAATTATTTTTACAATTTTTACTAATATTTTAGTTTACCTGCCTTTATTCGCGATGAAAAAAATATCTTTTATTCATCTTGCTTTGTTGATTAATGCTTTAAGAATTTCTTTTTTACAATTCTTAGGGTACGCAGTTTTAGGAACGCTGTTTGCTGCTGCAAAGCTTTTGACCGGCAAACGATATATGGGATTCATCGTGTCTATGGCAATTGGCGTTTTGGATTATATTTTTATGCAGTGCGGGGTTAATATAGCTATTCTTACCAACCATATGTTCTTTCCTATGAACGCCGGCCAGGACGATGTTTCTATTTGGCTGTTCCGTTCTTTGATCTATTTAATGATTCTTTTTGTTGTTGTATTTTTAACAGGTTGCCATTTAATTAAAGAAAAGGATTTGCTTGAAGATGCATACTATAAATAAAAAATATATATTAAAATTGCTCACCGGACTTATTTTTGCATTTTTTATCGGGGCATCCGCACTAAGCTGGGTTCAGCTCGAAGGACCGCATTTTGAGAAACTGTTCCTTATCGGGTACGGCGGTGTTCCCCTGCCGCTTGAAATTGAATCATATTTAAGGTTAATGTTATCTTTGTTAGTACCACAGGTTTTCCTGGTTTTTATTTTAGCTGATTACATGTTGATTGATTTTACAATTTGTTCGGTGTATATTTTCACCCGAACCCCAAAAAGAAATAAGTGGTTTATCAGGAAAGCCCTTGAATTAATATTTCTTACTGCTTTATTCTATTTATTCCAGTTTATTGCTTTGTTTGTTATTGGTCAAATTGCCGGGCTCGTTGTTTCTGATATATTTGCGTTTATAAATCTAATCGCAAGTGAATTTGTTTTATTAGTACTGATAAGCTTTATTTATGTTTTGGCAGTTAATATTTTGTCGTTAAAGATTGGTATTAATCATAGTTTTTTAGCAATAGTGTTACTTGTTTCTTTATCCTCAGTTTCGACTCTTGAGCTTCAAAATACTAGTTTGCTTAAATTTATTCCTATTTCCCAATCCATGCTTATCTGGCATGAAAATAAAAGCCTTTTACTTTACAGGGATTTAATTGGGGATTATCTGCCCAATTTTACTATTGCTTTTTCTATTGCCTATGCTTTGATAGTTATTTTACTGCTGGTTTTTATTGGTATTAAACTGCTCGACAACCTGGAAATCATGGGATTTGAAAAGGAGGGCTAATTTGTGGAAGCGATCCGGTTGGTAAATCTGAATAAAGTGATAAAAAAACACCCTATTTTAAAAGATATCAATCTCTCGTTGGGCAAAGGAAAGATTTATGGTTTTTTTGGCAGGAACGGATCCGGAAAGACAATGCTTTTCAGGGCAATCAGCGGCTTAATTAAGCCGACCTCTGGTGAAGTTTACGTGTTTGGCAAAAAACTAGGTGAGGACATTTCTTTTCCCGAAAGCCTTGGTATTATCATTGAGTCTGTTGGTTTTTGGCCCCAATTCACTGGTTTTGAAAATTTAAAGATTCTCGCCTCTATCAAAAGTAAAATTTCCGACGAGCAAATAACTGAATCATTATCATTAACGTAAAATTTAAAAAAAACATTTTGGTCAGATTTAAAACGGGGAAGATCATGACCATTAGCACCATTTTCTACCTTCATGACCAATGTCCAATTATCATTAGTAAAGCTGTGCTGAAGACCAGCATCAACCTCAAGATGCGCTCCATCACCACCAGTTCCACCAAGATAAACATAAGCTGTATCTCCAGACGGCAAAGAATCATTATCATATACATCTGCGGGTTTTTTACCTATGTGGACATTAGCACAGGTCCAGGCATAAGGTGTTTGTTGTGTTCCATTTTTTGACTTAACCCGTCTAAAAGGGCCGGTCCCTTGTAACGGCACAATATCTGTTTGTGACTCCTGATAAGTTATTTCTGAAGTTGATACTCCTATTGTTTCATCAGGAAAGACAAATTGGTAACCCTCGGGATTTTCATATATATTATCTTTAACATGTTTCAAAGGAACTACTTCGTTTTTTAATTCGGGCTTATTTGCGTAAACTTTACCACTTTCTGTAATATAAATCACGTTTTCGCGATCTTCCAGATCTAGTGTTTCTATTATTTTCTTAATAACCGTATATTCTTCACCTTTAATTAAAGGACTGATATTTAAATCATTAGATGTAACATTTGCTCCAACCATTGGCACTGAAAAGACTAAAGTTACTAACATGCTTAAGGCAAACAGGGTGGCTACCAATACGCTTATCCTTTTCCGGGTGGATTTTTTAGTCAATTTACCCATTTAAATTTTCCTCCTTTTAATTTTTCTTTTTGGTTTTTGGTTTCCAAACTACTTTTTTCCTACTTTGCCTTCCTTCCGCTACCTTGGCCTACTTTCCGCCGTTAAAATATCTTTTTACTGTTGCCGATTCCACCTCCTTTACCCTTAGGCTTGGGCCGGTCTATAGTCAACTCCCTTAGGGAGTTGCTTTTTTTCCTGGTATCTGGTAACGCATTATACCAAAGAATTGTTTATTTTCGGTTAAGAAATTGTCAAGTTTCGGTTAATTTTTTAGGTTGTTTTTACTTATTTTTAACTGTTTTTCTGCCCCAGGGCTGTATTCCTTTCACCATGTTTAAGTTGATGATGAACCCTCTGTGGCAGCGAAAAAAGAATTGCCGCTAAGTTTTTGTTCCAATGCTTCCATTGTTTCCGTGGTTTTAATTTTTCCTTCTTTGGTTGAAAAATGGGGCTCAAAGATCTGGTCGATAATCTGTGGTTTGATTGGTTCACCCCGGTTGGCCACCGTAAAGTTAAATGCTCCAGAATACCGGGACAGTTCTACTATTATGAGTCACCTTTCCCGGCGGCATTTTCTTAAACATAGATATTCTTCTCCTTTCAGATTTTGCAAAAAAGTTACGATATGGAACATGATAAGGCCGGATAAGCATTATTCCGCCTGTGATTCTAAAATGGCCCGAAGCAAAAGGAACGTCCCTCTGCTTCCCCTTGCTTCCTAATAGCTTTTTCAACAGGTACCTACCTCCCACAGGGGATTTTTCTCGAACGGCTCTGTCTCCATAATTTAGGAGGACGTCGCGAACATTTGTTTTGAAACGTTTTACCATGTGCCGCAGCCTCCGTTGGGGAACCAGCAACCACTGAACCCTGTTGGTAAAGTCTTTTCGTCAACGAGCTTATTTCCCTGGTAAACCTTAATTTTCTGCTCCTCGTTATTAATGTAAAGCGTGCCAATACACCGGTCATTTTGGATAGCCCAGGTCCAGCTCTCATTCGTCGAGGGAACTGTTACCATCAAAATATCGCCGAAGACACTTAAAGTAGTTTGCATGCTGGTATCTGTGGCTTTCATGACTTTATCTTCCACTTTGTGGATAAGATTATTGGCCGGTTCATATTCTTTTACGGTCAGGCTCTTACCTGTCAGCTCTAAAATGTATACCCTTCCGCCACCGATATAAACCTTTGGGCCTTGTTTAACGAGGGAGACGCCTGCTCCGGCAGTAAATGACCCTACTTGAACACCTTCCGCTTTACGCCAATTCAGACGTTCGCCCTGTACGTTGGCCAAAAGGAGACTAGCATTGGGCATCCCATCATAGGTTGCCAGTACGTTGAAGTTCTCCGGGTTACCCCAAATAAGTAGGGGCGTAAAAATATCGGTATCTGAAGGAAGGGAGGTGCGCAAAATTTTTTGGCGTCCGGCACCATTCCTGCGGGTTTCGACGCAAATTATTCCTGTTTTACTTTTACCTGGAATACTATAAGCAATTAAGGTATCTGCGCTGTCCGATAAGGTCTGGATTATCCCACTGATTACGTTAGACGGTAAAGTTATTTTTTCAACCTTTAAATTGGGCCTGGCGTCCTTTACAGCAAGTCCTGGATGGGGGTTAGCGAGCCCTATTCTTTTACCTCCGTCCCAAATTACCGACAGCGGCAAGTAGCGAAAGACAACCTTAAAAGAAGATTTATTTTCTATGGAAAGGCTTCCGTTTCGCAGGTTCCAGTACCCTTGCACGGCCTTGAATTTTTTTGGTTGGTTCAATCCCCCCTCTGTAAGCTCTTTTCCGGGAACAAAGTTTTCATCAACGAACATCATAAAAGGTACTTTGTTATGATCGCGCAAGGAGCACCCGGTCAAAACCGCGAAGGCCGAAATAAGACACAAACCCAGTAAAAGATATTTTCTAAGCATGGTTTTCCTCCCATCAAAAAAACTCAAATTAAAGTATTTGCTAAAAGCAAAAAAATAGGACGAGAGGGGCTATCTACGTTATGATAACCCCTCTTAATATCTGGTTTTAGTAAACAACCCTATAATAATATGCGCTTCCAGACCAGGTTACTTGGCGTCTGTCATTAGTGTGAGCGCTGAATTTTCTTGTGGTGCCATCATTGAAAACCATCATCATGATATGCTCACCACTTGTTAACCGGAACGGATATCCTGCTACGCATGTACCGAGACTGCCAATTTCCCAGTATCCTTTATTTATCATATGATCTTTAAGAGGGATTACGTTTTTCCATGCGTTTGAATAGGGATACCAAGTTGCATCTGTTGGTATACCCCCCCTACGTGAGGCTTGGGAGACGAAATTCGCACAGTCAGCGCAACACCAGCAATTGTAGCTTGAGTTATTATAGTAACTAGAGTTCTGGTAGTCGCACGAAGAACTAGTAGAGTAACAATGGGGACAAGATTTCGAACCCGGGTTAGACGTGTAATTGTTGGCGTAGTCCCGCGCAGCAAGACGATCGTATACGGCCAAAGGTTGCACCTGCTTGTCATCGGCAGACTTTTGCACCGCTTCAGCAATTTCCTTTACCGCTTCTACGGACTCTTTTTCCACCTGCTGCGGAGTTGGAATATCCTCAAGTCTTGCCGGCTCGTAGTCGCCCAGTGGACCCTCGCGGTAGATGCGCACCGAACCGGGAATGATTGACCCGTTGCTTACCTCTCCCGTTAGCTTCAGCCGGTCAAAGCAATACTGGGGAGTTGAGATATATTCCGCAAGATCATGCTTCCATATCTCAACCTCTTCTCTAACTGCTTTCAACTGGGCCGGAGAGAGCCTGGTTTCGTTTTGTTCCAAAAATGCAATTCTTGCCTTGAGTGCCGGCACGAGTTCAGGCCGTTCATAGTTCAAAAGATGAATTCTCTCCACGTCAAAAACAACTTCCGCCGTTGTTCCTTCGAGTTTCTCCGAAACTGGCCTGATTTTCAGGTCCAGTAACTTCCAGTTTCTCAATTCTGTGTCCTTCTGGATAAACTCTTTAACTAAGGGCTCAAACTGGGGAACAGTTGCTTTAACGTTTTCCACTGCAAATCCAGACGTAGCAAATGCGGTAACTAACAGCAGCGATAGTACCATGATAAAAGTTAATTGGTAAACGAAACGCCGGTTTGGCATTTGTTTTTCCTCCTTCCGAAAATAAAATAATTCTGTGCACTCCTTTCAGATTTTACAAAAAGCCTACGGTATGGTAACATGCTGTTAGTGGTTTGTAGCAGGCTAACTTTGGTGTAGTTATTTCGGACTTCCATTGGTTTGTCTCACGAACCACTTTTATTTTCATTGCCCATTGGATTCACCCCCTTCCATCTATGTTGGGGAAAGGCCTGAGAAAGCTGTTTGCGCCGTGTCATGGTAACCTGGCATTCAAAGCTATAAATGGCCTTAGCCCCATAGATTTGCATCTTGTCTTTCGACAAAATTTAGTAACTTTTGCTATCACCTTAAATTATATAGCACTATTTCTCCTTGTCTACCGATTATGTCCGAATTATGTCCGAAAGGGTCCTTTTTCTGTCCGAAAGGGTACATTTCCTGTCTGAAAGGGTACATGGCATTCTACGAAACTGCCTCCAGGCCGTCTTTTTCCGGCATGGCGATGTCCAAAAAGACGACCTGGGGCACCATTTCTTTCGCCAGGCGGATTGCCTCCAGGCCGTTACCGGCTTCACCGACTACTTTTACGTCGGGTATTTCTTCTAAAGCTTTCCTAAGGATGTGGCGCATCACCGGATCATCTTCGGCGATGAGCACTTTTGTTTCCATGGGATTCAGCCTTGCCTGAGGAGTTCTATTTTCCAGGCGGCTTCGGCTGGTACCATAAAATAAAGCTGGCCGGCTTGATTCCCAGGGCGGCTATAAACAGAGCGCTTAGAACCAGGGGGGTAAATAGGAGCTTTTTAATTTTCAGCATTATCCGGGACACCTCCTTTCTTTGAAGTGATGTTGAGTAGAAAAGTGTCAATTTTCCCGATCACCAGGTAACCAGGCGGGGAAAAGCTGAAAGTTTGCGCCAGCAGGGATAACAGACCGGCCATCATGAAAGACATCTTTATCTGGTTGGAGAAAAGGAAGGCAATGGTTAAGCAGACAGCTAAAATGGTTATGGTAAGACTCTTAAAGAAGATTGCTTCGTTAAAATTGATTGGCCGGTATGGTACCTGCGCGGGGGCCCATAATAAGGCGCATAAAGTCATGATTAAAAAGCCGGATAATAAAATTGGCGCCAGTTGATCGGGGCTTATGAATCTTTCCAGGTACAGGGCTACCTTGCCGATGGAAAGATAGACCAGCAGGCCAAAGCCAAGGCAGCGCAAGTAGCCGGTGCAGTGGGCACCGCCGCTTACCAGGCGCAGCAGGCTGCCGCAGGAAAAGGCTACGATTACCTGGGGTAAAATGTTCCAAAAGCCGGCGGCGGTGAAAAGTACAATTCCTTTAATTAACGCTCCCAGGATAATTTCGGTGCCGTAGCGCACTCTGTCGGCATAACCCGGTCCAAATCCAGCTTCTTTGGTAATGTATTTTCCTATTATGTTGGAAATGTTATAAAGGCTCACCGGAAAACCTCTTTTCTTAAAAGGTAAGGCCTGTTTACCTTTACGCCAAATTTATTGTTCTGTCACATACATCTGCCACGTATTGCTCATGGGTGACAATAATTATGGTTTTGCCTGCATGGTTGAGGTCCTTTAAAATCCTCATTATTTCGCTTCTGTTGTCAGAGTCCAGCGAACCTGTAGGTTCATCAGCAAGGATCAGGTCGCATGGTTTTAAAAGTATCCTGGCTATGGCAACCCTCTGCTGTTCTCCGCCTGAAAAACAATCAAATACTGTTTTTGTACAAGCGTTTTTCCATCTGATAGCCACCATAAAAAAGAATAAACGCGATGATAACGACAACTGTAGATTTATTTAAGCTGCTGGCATTAGAAAAGGAACCTATTTCGAAAATGCTTAGTGGAGAATAAAACAAGACCAACATAAAAATCGAACTGTAAGCAAAATTTACTATCAGAGGGATAAAGGTATTTTGAAATAACAGGGAAAGGAAATATCCCAAGGCAATCATAAACATACTTTGGATTATTATGGCAATAAACAAAAACCAAACAAAATCAAATAGAGAGGTGAAATAAATAAACAAAATCACTACATGCAAGACATAGAATGCCCATAAGATTATCATTTTTAAAAAAAGGCTATCCCTGCTGAGTTTATGTACAAAAAGCAATTCCTTACCCGGTGAATTGAGGTACTCCTTTAATATAAAAAGCGGCCACCAAGCGGCAAAACTGGGGATAAACAATTGAGAAATTGTGCCACATTCCGGGAAATTGCTGCCGCCTCCGCCGCCTCCACTTTTTATGGTGGCAAGAACTGTCAGAGGAACCAATATAAAAAGAATGACGGGCGGCACAAAAAAGCAAAACCGCTGATTCTTAAGTTCAAGATATAACCTCCGCATTATGCTAACCCCTTTACCAAACACATGTATCCATCCTCGAGGCTGGGCTTTTTGCTTTGATAATTTTGGTTCTCCTTTGCCAGTATCCGATGATAAATCTTGCCTTCTATCTCGCTGACCTTAAGTATAAATTTTTCACCGGCAATACTATCAGAATCAGCTTCATTGATTTGATATACTTTGTTTATTGCAATATTTCTTAATTCTTCACAAGATCCGTTAAACAAAACATTGCCCTCGTCAATAACGATAACACTATCGCAACAGGCATCCACATCCTCCACAATGTGGGTGGAAATAAGGATCATTCTGTCTTGCTTAAGCTCACTCACCGTGTTTTTAAACCTGACTCGCTCGCTGGGATCAAGCCCTGCTGTCGGCTCATCCAATAGCATTACCTTTGTGCCCCCTAAGATAGCTTGGGCGATTCCGGCCCTTCTTACCATACCTCCCGATAATGTTTTAATCCTGTCCTTGGCCTTATTCTCCAGATTAACCCTCGTAAGTGCTTTTGTTATCTCGTTGGCGCATTTGCTTTTTGCTATATTCTTTAAAGAACAGATGTAGTCCATCATTTCAGATAAAGTGAGCTCCTGGAACATTCCAAAGGCTTGGGGCAGGTAACCCAGGTCTTGATGAAAACTTTTGGATTTATGTATTGGTTCATTGTTATATAATATCTCACCTTGTTGGGGTTCATATAGTCCCGCCATGCAGCGTATAAGCGTGGTTTTGCCGGCGCCGTTGGCGCCTAATAACCCGTAAACCCTGGCGTTTAATCGCAGGTTTACGGAATGAAGCACCTCTTTTCTTCTAAAGCTCTTGCTCAGATTTTTAACTGCGATCATGTCCCAGTTCCTCCCTCACGATTTTTTCCACCAATTCCAAGTAGTCTTCCTTGCTTTCCGCAGTAAAATAATCGAAGAAGGTGCGCATGTTCTCTTCCTTGCGGGGTGATTCATAGAATAGATATTTTGCCGCCTTTTCATCTACATTGTTATTTGGGCCGTGCATTCGTTTTTGAGCAGTATCATATGCTTTTCTTTCCTGCTCATTCATATTCAGATATTTCTCTCGATTCATATCTGAATACTTTTCGGTAAGAAATCGCAATTCGCCTATCTCTTTCAGCAGGAGATTAAGGTCGACTGCGCTTTGAAATAGCGGATCGCTCTCATCTTGTCGGTTAAAAAGATATTTTAGATATCTCCACCTAAAATTAATGGCTGACATTCCACCTAGAGACCGTAAAGAACAAGACTTATTGGGTTTAAGGATCGATCCCATGATAATCTCGGCTAATTCTGGCCCATTGTTACAAAAAATAGCCGTAATGTGGTCGCTCATGAGCACAATATCATCAGTGTTAGAGTTAAGACCAAAATTATGAGGCACTTGAAAGAATTTCTTGTCCGAGATATGGATGATAGCTTCTGGTTCCGGCCGCTCCAATCGATTGAATAAGCCTGTTAATATTTCTTGCGCTTCACGAATATATTCTCTCTTTGGCAAGTTCCTGCGCATCGGTTCTGCATATATATTTTCAGCAACCTGATCATACATGCCGGCTAACAATGTCACCCCGTTTGACTTGCCACGGAAGGAGTTATCATTGCCGGCGAGATTGCAGAATACCGTCAAACCGGACCGGATATTCACCGAATATTTGCTTTCATTCGGCGAGGTATTGACGACATAGCCGTACCGGTCCAGATCCCATATATTAGTTCTGCCGGCTTTGGGGTAATAGGCAAAATACCCGGGTAAGGCTATCGCTTGCCGGTTGGCATAATACTTCGGTGATTTGCCGTAATACTTAAAAGTAAGCCTGTCCGCACCGTTTAAGCTGCCGATACTGATGTAATCACCCTCGCGGGTAAAAGGTATCTCCCCGTCTTCCGTGCGGACACTCTTCAGGATGTACCCGTGATAAAGGGTGAAATCATAGCTGTCCAAATCAGGATTGTCGATGGCGACTGCCACTTCAGCGTGCAGTTCGTTGCTAATCGTCAAATCCATCTCATACTCTTCAATCATGAATCCGGCTTCATATCCATTGTAATCTTCTCTCGGTCTGTCCTGGTAATAATGGGGATCGGCGAAGGGAAAAGAATCAACTCGCATGTCCATTAATAAGACCGACCCCCTGACGGAAAACAAACCGACGCCTAGCAGCACAATCAGGCAACCGGTGGCCAGCAGCGCTTTTTTAGTCTTCCGGTTAAAGCACTCGGTCAAGATAAGGGTTAAGGGAAATAAAACCCAAAACCCGGCCAAAATCCACCGGATCGGCTCCATCGGAAATCCGTAGATCGGATCGATGGTAAAGCGATTCCCCAACTCATAGGGAACAACAGTAAGAAAATCCTTGAAGTAGTAAAGTATTCTCTCGGTCGGGTAAGAGTTGAAAAGCAAATACGGTACCCTGAAAAGGACAACAGTGAAAGTGGTGTTTAACAACATAAAAATAACCGTGAGGCTATATACGGCGAGCCTTTTGGTTTTCAGTTTGGCGGCCATTGCCGTTCCCAACATGATGCCGATTACGAACGATAACCCGAAATACAGTACGGACAGTTTCATCAGATGAATCAAAAAAGGGAGATACTGAACATCAATATAACAATACATGAATAGGATAAAAGCAAAAAACATGATGGAAGGTAGCGCAACGATGGTTAATAAACACAAGATGATTGCCCCATAAGTTTTCAATAACCCATGCTCGTATATTTTAAGGTACTCCACCATGTTGTTGTCATACAATCTGACCGCAAGCTCGTAGCTGCAATAAATGAAAAAGGCAATTAAGAAAATATCAGTGCGTACTAACCAAATGGTAACAGAAAAGATATCCCTATAATGTAAATAATTATTGAAGCAAAAGCCAAAATATGCCACGATTAAAGCCAGCAGAACAAAATACGGCAGGCTCAGATTTTTACTGCGTAAGAATACCAGTAGCGAATCTTTATATAGTTTCTTCAAACCAGGCCCCCCTTATAAAAAGGTAGATTATAGGGGTATACCGAATACCCCTATAATCTGTTCAATTAGTTTATTAGCGATTCGATACTGTACCTTTACCGTCACAGTCCGTATAGGCCCACTGAGGATTCAATTGCACTCTCCACAGTCGCGTGCCCGACAAAGTTGAATATCCACTAGCACTTGAGCCAATATCCATTAATGATGATTTATCAGTAGACCATCCACCTCCAGTGCTAGTTTGCAAGTCAACATAAAGTTTATGTCCAGAAGTATCATAGTTCCAGCCGTAATAATTTGCTCCATTGTTTGCTGAGATAGCAGCAGATTGTACAGGACCGTCACCTTGGTGAATATAAACAGTTTGCGAAGCAGCATAGACGCTAGTCGCCAGAACACCGATTAACATTATCGCGACCATAAGACTTATTAACATCTTTTTCGACATTTTTTTAGTCATTTCTCTTCCTCCTACTAAGACTTTAGACGTTCTCTTAAACATAGATATTCATCTCCCTTCAGATTTTACAAAAAGCCTACGATATGGTAACATGTTGTTAGTGGTTTGTAGCAGGCTAACTTTGGTGTAGTATTTCGGACTTTCCTGGTTTGCCTCACGAACCACTTTTATTTTCATTGACCATTGGATTCACCCCCTTCCATCTATGTTGGGGAAAGGCCTGAGAAAGCTTTTTACGCCGTGTCATGGTAACCTGGCATTCAAAGCTATAAATGGCCTTAGCCCCATAGACTTACTACCTGTCTTTCGACAAGATTTAGTAATTTTTGCTATCACCTTAAATTATATAGCACTATTTTTCCTTGTCTACCGATTATGTCCGAAAGGGTACATTTTCTGTCCGAAAGGGTACATTTTCTGCATGAAAGGGTACATTTTCTGCATGAAAGGGTACATGGCATTCTAAGAAAACAAAATGAAGGGGGGGGGTCATCCTCTTCACTTTGTCAAATTTACGCCAAGCTTTTTCTCTAACTCCCTGGCCCTGGCTTTGGTCATGGTGATTGATTCTTTTGTGTTGTTCAAAATGACCTTGCATGTTTTTCTGCCCCAGGGTTGTATTTCTTTTACCATGTTCAGGTTGATGATGAACCCCCTGTGGCAGCGAAAAAAAGAATTGCCGGTAAGTTTTTGTTCCAATGCTTCCATCGTTTCCGTGGTTTTGATTTTTCCTTCGATGGTGTGGATGAGTAAAATTTTCGTAGGCTGTAGCAAAGATAATTACAGTTTCGGGGCTGGCATTGCAGATCTCACGGGCTGCCTCCAGGCCGTCTTTTTCCGGCATGGCGATGTCTAAAAAGACGACCTGGGGAGCAATCTCTTTCGCCAAACGGATTGCCTCCAGGCCGTTACCGGCTTCACCGACTACTTTTACGTCGGGTATTTCTTCTAAAGCTTTCCTAAGGATGTGGCGCATCACCGGATCATCTTCGGCGATGAGCACTTTTGTTTCCATGGGATTCAGCCTTGCCTGAGGAGTTCTATTTTCCAGGCGGCTTCGGCTGGTACCATAAAATAAAGCTGGCCGGCTTGATTCCCAGGGCGGCTATAAACAGAGCGCTTAGAACCAGGGGGGTAAATAGGAGCTTTTTAATTTTCAGCATTATCCGGGACACCTCCTTTCTTTGAAGTGATGTTGAGTAGAAAAGTGTCAATTTTCCCGATCACCAGGTAACCAGGCGGGGAAAAGCTGAAAGTTTGCGCCAGCAGGGATAACAGACCGGCCATCATGAAAGACATCTTTATCTGGTTGGAGAAAAGGAAGGCAATGGTTAAGCAGACAGCTAAAATGGTTATGGTAAGACTCTTAAAGAAGATTGCTTCGTTAAAATTGATTGGCCGGTATGGTACCTGCGCGGGGGCCCATAATAAGGCGCATAAAGTCATGATTAAAAAGCCGGATAATAAAATTGGCGCCAGTTGATCGGGGCTTATGAATCTTTCCAGGTACAGGGCTACCTTGCCGATGGAAAGATAGACCAGCAGGCCAAAGCCAAGGCAGCGCAAGTAGCCGGTGCAGTGGGCACCGCCGCTTACCAGGCGCAGCAGGCTGCCGCAGGAAAAGGCTACGATTACCTGGGGTAAAATGTTCCAAAAGCCGGCGGCGGTGAAAAGTACAATTCCTTTAATTAACGCTCCCAGGATAATTTCGGTGCCGTAGCGCACTCTGTCGGCATAACCCGGTCCAAATCCAGCTTCTTTGGTAATGTATTTTCCTATTATGTTGGAAATGTTATAAAGGCTCACCGGAAAACCTCTTTTCTTAAAAGGTAAGGCCTGTTTACCTTTACGCCAAATTTATTGTTCTGTCACATACATCTGCCACGTATTGCTCATGGGTGACAATAATTATGGTTTTGCCTGCATGGTTGAGGTCCTTTAAAATCCTCATTATTTCGCTTCTGTTGTCAGAGTCCAGCGAACCTGTAGGTTCATCAGCAAGGATCAGGTCGCATGGTTTTAAAAGTATCCTGGCTATGGCAACCCTCTGCTGTTCTCCGCCTGAAAAACAATCAAATACTGTTTTTGTACAAGCGTTTTTCCATCTGATAGCCACCATAAAAAAGAATAAACGCGATGATAACGACAACTGTAGATTTATTTAAGCTGCTGGCATTAGAAAAGGAACCTATTTCGAAAATGCTTAGTGGAGAATAAAACAAGACCAACATAAAAATCGAACTGTAAGCAAAATTTACTATCAGAGGGATAAAGGTATTTTGAAATAACAGGGAAAGGAAATATCCCAAGGCAATCATAAACATACTTTGGATTATTATGGCAATAAACAAAAACCAAACAAAATCAAATAGAGAGGTGAAATAAATAAACAAAATCACTACATGCAAGACATAGAATGCCCATAAGATTATCATTTTTAAAAAAAGGCTATCCCTGCTGAGTTTATGTACAAAAAGCAATTCCTTACCCGGTGAATTGAGGTACTCCTTTAATATAAAAAGCGGCCACCAAGCGGCAAAACTGGGGATAAACAATTGAGAAATTGTGCCACATTCCGGGAAATTGCTGCCGCCTCCGCCGCCTCCACTTTTTATGGTGGCAAGAACTGTCAGAGGAACCAATATAAAAAGAATGACGGGCGGCACAAAAAAGCAAAACCGCTGATTCTTAAGTTCAAGATATAACCTCCGCATTATGCTAACCCCTTTACCAAACACATGTATCCATCCTCGAGGCTGGGCTTTTTGCTTTGATAATTTTGGTTCTCCTTTGCCAGTATCCGATGATAAATCTTGCCTTCTATCTCGCTGACCTTAAGTATAAATTTTTCACCGGCAATACTATCAGAATCAGCTTCATTGATTTGATATACTTTGTTTATTGCAATATTTCTTAATTCTTCACAAGATCCGTTAAACAAAACATTGCCCTCGTCAATAACGATAACACTATCGCAACAGGCATCCACATCCTCCACAATGTGGGTGGAAATAAGGATCATTCTGTCTTGCTTAAGCTCACTCACCGTGTTTTTAAACCTGACTCGCTCGCTGGGATCAAGCCCTGCTGTCGGCTCATCCAATAGCATTACCTTTGTGCCCCCTAAGATAGCTTGGGCGATTCCGGCCCTTCTTACCATACCTCCCGATAATGTTTTAATCCTGTCCTTGGCCTTATTCTCCAGATTAACCCTCGTAAGTGCTTTTGTTATCTCGTTGGCGCATTTGCTTTTTGCTATATTCTTTAAAGAACAGATGTAGTCCATCATTTCAGATAAAGTGAGCTCCTGGAACATTCCAAAGGCTTGGGGCAGGTAACCCAGGTCTTGATGAAAACTTTTGGATTTATGTATTGGTTCATTGTTATATAATATCTCACCTTGTTGGGGTTCATATAGTCCCGCCATGCAGCGTATAAGCGTGGTTTTGCCGGCGCCGTTGGCGCCTAATAACCCGTAAACCCTGGCGTTTAATCGCAGGTTTACGGAATGAAGCACCTCTTTTCTTCTAAAGCTCTTGCTCAGATTTTTAACTGCGATCATGTCCCAGTTCCTCCCTCACGATTTTTTCCACCAATTCCAAGTAGTCTTCCTTGCTTTCCGCAGTAAAATAATCGAAGAAGGTGCGCATGTTCTCTTCCTTGCGGGGTGATTCATAGAATAGATATTTTGCCGCCTTTTCATCTACATTGTTATTTGGGCCGTGCATTCGTTTTTGAGCAGTATCATATGCTTTTCTTTCCTGCTCATTCATATTCAGATATTTCTCTCGATTCATATCTGAATACTTTTCGGTAAGAAATCGCAATTCGCCTATCTCTTTCAGCAGGAGATTAAGGTCGACTGCGCTTTGAAATAGCGGATCGCTCTCATCTTGTCGGTTAAAAAGATATTTTAGATACTCATCCATAAACCTAAAACAACTAGTAGCTGATTTGGGTTTAAGGATCGATCGCATGGTAATCTCGGCTAATTGTGGCCCATTGTTGCAAGATGTAGCCGTAATGTGGTCGCTCATGATTACAATATCATCAGTGTTGGAGTTAAGCCCAAAATTATGAGGCACTTGAAAGAATTTCTTGTCCGAGATATGGATGATAGCTTCTGGCTCCGGCCGTTCCAATCGATTGAATAAATCTGTTAAGATCTCCTCCGCTTCACGAATATATTCTCTCTTTGGCAAGTTCCTGCGTACCGGCGATGCAATCGGCTCTACATATATATTTTCGGCAACCTCATCATACATACCCGCAAACAATGTCAACCCGTTTGACTTGCCCTGGAAAGAATTATCACTGCCGGCGAGATTGCAGAATATCTCCATGCCGGAACGGATATGCACCGTATAATTGCTTTCATTCGGCGAGATATTGACGACATAGCCGTACCGGTCCAGATCCCATATATTTGTTCTGCCGGCTTTGGGGTAATAGGCAAAATACCCGGGTAAGGTTATCGCTTGCCTGTTGGCATAGAATTTCGCCGATTTACCGTAATACCTGAAGATGAGCCTGTCCGCGCCGTATAAGCTTCCGATACTGATGTAATCACCCTCGCGGGTAAATGGTATCTCCCCGTTTTCGGTGCGCACACTCTTCAGGATGTAGCCATGATAAAGGGTGAAATCATAGCTGTCCAGATCATGATTGTCGATGGTGACTGCCACTTCAGCGTGCAGTTCATTGCTAACCGTCAAATCCATCTCATACTCTTCAATCATGAATCCGGCTTTATAACCACTGTAATCTTCTCTCGGTCTGTCCTGGTAATAATGGGGATCGGCGAAGGGAAAAGAATCAACTCGCATGTCCATTAATAAGACCGACCCCCTGACGGAAAACAAGCCGACGCCTAACAGCACAATCAGGCAACCGGTGGCTATCAGCGCTTTTTTAGTCTTCCTGTTAAAACATTCGGTCAAGATCAGGGTTAAGGGAAATAAAACCCAAAACATGGCTAAAATCCACCGGATCGGCTCCATCGGAAATCCATAGATAGTATCGATTATATAGTTATTCCCTAACTGACGGGGAACGACAGTAAGAAAATCCTTGATATAGTAAAGCATTCTCTCGGTCAGGTAAGAGTTGAAAAGCAAATAGGGTATTCGGAAAGGGACTTCAGTGAAAGTGGTGTTCAACAACATAAATATAACCGTAAGGCTATATACCGCCAACCTTTTGGTTTTCAGTTTGGCGGACATTGCTGTTCCTAACATAATACCAATTAGGAATGATAACCCGAAATACAGCCCGGACAGTTTCATCAGATGAATCAATAAAGGGAGATATTGAACATCGTTATAATAATACATGAATAGGATAAAGGCAAAAAACATGATGGAAGGCAGCGCAACAATAGTTGATAAACACAAGATGACCGCCACATAAGCCTTCAATAATCCTTGCTCGTATGTTTCAAGGTACTCCGCCATGTTATTGTCGTACATTCTTACTGCAAGCTCGTAGCCGCAATAAATGAAAAAGACAATTAAGAAAATATCAGTGCGTACTAACCAAATGGTAACAGAAAAGATATCCCTATAATGTAAATAATTATTGAAGCAAAAGCCAAAATATGCCAGGGTTAGAGCCAACAGAACAAAATATGGCAGGCTCAGATTTTTACTGCGTAAGAATATCAGCAGCGAATCTTTATATAGTTTCCTCAAGCCAAGCTCCACCCCTTACAAAAATGGTCCTTTTTCTGTCCGAATAGGTACATTTTGAAAGGATCCCGCCTTATTCCAAATACAGTTCCAGCACTTGTTTTTTAAAATTATTGTAATATGCAAGCTGGTCTTTTTCAGTGGCAACAACCTCAAAATCTTTTATATCATCATATTTAATATGGCTATCGTTGCTTGAATCCAGGACTGCGCTTTGAAAACTATTGTTCAATAGATACTTGCTAAGTGCACAATTATTATTTTCCGCAAACGAAAAACTCGCGAACAGAAAACTATTTTGCTCAACTGCATTCGGTTTATATCCCTCCGGAAACTTTCTTTTATTAAGAAAGACCATATACTCCTTATCAATGAGCATCATATTGTAGCCGGCCACCGCAAAGTAAAATCCATTTTTGAAATCGATAAATGAAGGTTCGTATAGATATATATGCTTTTCTGCAAGGCTTTTGTCTCCTTTGTAAACACTAATAACCTGAGCTTGGGACAAGACTGCATGATACTGATACCGGGAGTTGCCGATTTTCTTTATTTTGAGAACATATTCGGCTTCTTTTTCGAGTTCGTGAACACTTTTCCAGACATATTCCAAATTAATTCCGCTTAATAGAACTGTGAAACCACCTATTTTTTCGGCAGCATCGGCACTGTAATCTTGATATGATAATCTGGTGAATATTCCTCCCAAAATAGCGATGATTATCAAGCATCCCCACCCTAAAACAAACCGTCTAGCTCTCATTTAGATTGACCTCCTCTTGGGGGTGGTACAAACGGCCGTTGTCCATCTTGAATTTTTCATCTGATAAAAAATCGATATCTTCTTTATTGTGACTTGCGATTAAGATTGTAGCCCCCCGTTTTTTTTCTTCGATCAGGATCCGCCGAACCAGTTGAACGCCTTCTTCATCAAGAGAACTTGTCGGTTCATCAAGAATTATCAGCTCCGGTTCTTCCATTATCGCCTGAGCGATACCAAGTCTTTGCTTCATCCCCAAAGAATACTTGCTATATAATCGCTTATCTTCAGGATCCAAGCCCACCTTTTTGATAGCTTCAGTTATTTGCTCGTCGGAAATTTTACTTTTGATAGAGGCGAGAATCTTTAAATTTTCAAAACCAGTGAATTGGGGCCAAAAACCAACAGACTCAATGATAATACCAAGGCTTTCGGGAAAAGAAATGTCCTCACCTAGTTTTTTGCCAAACACGTAAACTTCACCAGAGGTCGGCTTAATTAAGCCGCTGATTGCCCTGAAAAGCATTGTCTTTCCGGATCCGTTCCTGCCAAAAAAACCATAAATCTTTCCTTTGCCCAACGAGAGATTGATATCTTTTAAAATAGGGTGTTTTTTTATCACTTTATTCAGATTTACCAACCGGATCGCTTCCACAAATTAGCCCTCCTTTTCAAATCCCATGATTTCCAGGTTGTCGAGCAGTTTAATACCAATAAAAACCAGCAGTAAAATAACTATCAAAGCATAGGCAATAGAAAAAGCAATAGTAAAATTGGGCAGATAATCCCCAATTAAATCCCTGTAAAGTAAAAGGCTTTTATTTTCATGCCAGATAAGCATGGATTGGGAAATAGGAATAAATTTAAGCAAACTAGTATTTTGAAGCTCAAGAGTCGAAACTGAGGATAAAGAAACAAGTAACACTATTGCTAAAAAACTATGATTAATACCAATCTTTAACGACAAAATATTAACTGCCAAAACATAAATAAAGCTTATCAGTACTAATAAAACAAATTCACTTGCGATTAGATTTATAAACGCAAATATATCAGAAACAACGAGCCCGGCAATTTGACCAATAACAAACAAAGCAATAAACTGGAATAAATAGAATAAAGCAGTAAGAAATATTAATTCAAGGGCTTTCCTGATAAACCACTTATTTCTTTTTGGGGTTCGGGTGAAAATATACACCGAACAAATTGTAAAATCAATCAACATGTAATCAGCTAAAATAAAAACCAGGAAAACCTGTGGTACTAACAAAGATAACATTAACCTTAAATATGATTCAATTTCAAGCGGCAGGGGAACACCGCCGTACCCGATAAGGAACAGTTTCTCAAAATGCGGTCCTTCGAGCTGAACCCAGCTTAGTGCGGATGCCCCGATAAAAAATGCAAAAATAAGTCCGGTGAGCAATTTTAATATATATTTTTTATTTATAGTATGCATCTTCAAGCAAATCCTTTTCTTTAATTAAATGGCAACCTGTTAAAAATACAACAACAAAAAGAATCATTAAATAGATCAAAGAACGGAACAGCCAAATAGAAACATCGTCCTGGCCGGCGTTCATAGGAAAGAACATATGGTTGGTAAGAATAGCTATATTAACCCCGCACTGCATAAAAATATAATCCAAAACGCCAATTGCCATAGACACGATGAATCCCATATATCGTTTGCCGGTCAAAAGCTTTGCAGCAGCAAACAGCGTTCCTAAAACTGCGTACCCTAAGAATTGTAAAAAAGAAATTCTTAAAGCATTAATCAACAAAGCAAGATGAATAAAAGATATTTTTTTCATCGCGAATAAAGGCAGGTAAACTAAAATATTAGTAAAAATTGTAAAAATAATTATGTCGATAAAAAGAAGCTTTATTCTTTCCTTCCACCAATTTTCTTTTGTCCTCATTTTTACAATAACATTGTCGTTGCCAAATAGGATTGCATTATGTTCAATTAAAAATAAGAATAAGGGAATCAGTAAAAACGTCGCGGTGTAAACGGAAAAGACATTGTCATACATTAGATAAAAAAGCTTATTAAAATCGTTAATATTGTCTATCGGTCTTAAAAAAACGTTGAACGGGTACAGTAAAAGTATGAAATATATAATAAAAGTTCTCTTGAATGAAAACATGTGTTTTAAATAGATTCTTTTTTTCAATACAATTCGTCCTTAACAGTCATGTTTTTAAAAAAAATGATGGAGATGCTTACAATAAAAGAAATAGTTAGGACAATAAAAAAGTAATCTGCATTTAAGCCTCCTATAACTACAAATCCTTGTAAATAATAATTCAAGCAATAATTTGCCTTTCCCAATAACGCGTTGATAAAATTGCCAACCAAATATATAACCAGAGGAGCCGCCACGATAATTAGCCTGCTTTTGTTGGTAATGAAGGAAATGGAATAAGACATTAACGCTGCCAGGCTGCCGACCAGGCCAGCCAGGAGCATATATAGAATATTATATAGATAGGGGTTGCTTAAAAATAGACTTTCAAAGATCATGTTGTGTGTTGGGATAAACATGTAGGCCGGCCATCCTAAAAGATTTTTTGTGCTGTGTAAAGGAGCAATGATAAAATATAATAACTGATTTATTAGTAGAGGAACAAGCACAACGATAAAACCGGAGACAAAGATTACTATGCCTTTTGCCAATATATAATTATTCTTGCGACATCTGGTCAAGATGCTTTTATAAGCTCCTGTTTTAATATCTAAATAATAAGTGTCGGCATAGGCCAAAGCAGGCAGCAAAGGCAAAAGAAACATATAAAATAGATCGCCAATAAGAGAGTCAAAACCAACCCATAATTGATTCGCAGAAGGAATGTTCATCATGTATTCTTGAAAGAAATTATGCAAATTAATAAAAAATACAATTATCATCAAAAACAAACTAACTGTAAAAGCATATAAAAACTCTTTTCTGTTTAGAAGGAGATTAAACTCTAGTTTTAATATCTTAAATAATTCCATGACACTTTCACCACCTGTAGAATGGTTGTTACATAGAATAATAACAGCCGGAAATTATATAAATTATAATTTGCAACTAATTTCCGGCTGTTAAATTATTGGTTCGCTATCTCAAGTCAATCTCTCCTTGAATTGCTACATTCACCCAGGTCGAATCATGATTTTGACCTCTTGCTCGAATAAATTGTCCTGATAAAAGATCGACGTTAGCCACTGGTGTTGTATATGGTCCTCCTCCTTCATAATGAGTAACGTTATCTGATACTCTTGTCCAACTGTTATCTGCATTTTTTCTGTCTATCCAAACATCCACTGCATCATAATTACCGCCAATACTAATGTTCCTGTGGAATATATTGTCATATCCTGTAGTTTTAGTACCAGAGATAAGAGTTGTATCGCCTTTAAAAGGGGGAAGAGTTGCAGAGTAATATTGATAAGCTGCATAAACTATATTTGCAAATAAGGTTACCGACAATATGGCAGTAAGGAAATAATATGCAAATTTTTTCATTTATTATCCTCCTCGTATGATTTTACAAAAAGCCTACGGTATGGTAACATGCTGTTAGTGGTTTGTAGCAGGCTAACTTTGGTGTAGTTATTTCGGACTTCCATTGGTTTGCCTCACGAACCACTTTTAATTTTCATTGCCCATTGGATTCACCCCCTTCCATCTATGTTGGAGAAAGGCCTGAGAAAGTTTTTTTGCGCCGTGTCATGGTAACCTGGCAATACTAGCTATAAATGGCCTTAGCCCCATTGCTTTGCACCCTGTCTTTCGACAAGATTTAGTACCTTTTACTATCACCTTAAATTATATAGCACTATTTTTCCTTGTCTACCGATTATGTCCGAATGGGTACTTTTTCTGTCCGAATGGGTACTTTTTCTGTCCGAATGGGTACTTTTCCTGTCCGAATGGGTACTTTTCCTGTTTGAAAGGATACATGGCATTCTACGAAAAAACAAAAAAAGGGGGTCATCCTCTTCACTTTGTCAAATTTACGCCAAGCTTTTTCTCTAACTCCCTGGCCCTGGCTTTGGTCATGGTGATTGATTCTTTTGTGTTGTTCAGAATGACCTTGCATGTTTTCCTGCCCCAGGGTTGTATTTCTTTTACCATGTTCAGGTTGATGATGAACCCCCTATGGCAGCGAAAAAAAGAATTGCCGGTAAGTTTTTGTTCCAATGCTTCCATCGTTTCCGTGGTTTTGATTTTTCCTTCGATGGTGTGGATGATTACAGAGCGTCCTTCCCTCGTTAAGAAAACAATATCCCTGATGCTTACAAGTGTTTTCTTTCCTTCTTCTTTTACTAGTATTTTTTTTAGATTGGTTTCAGCCCGCGGAGTATGGGAGCCGTCTTTGACCATTTCTGCTTTGGTGAGTCTTGTCCTGATCCGTTCCATGGTTTTGCGAATCCGGTTGATCTTGAAGGGTTTGATTAAATAATCGAAGGCGTAGACTTCGAAAGCTTCGTGAGTAAAATTTTCGTAGGCTGTAGCAAAAATAATTACAGTTTCGGGGCTGGCATCGCAGATCTCACGGGCTACTTCCAGGCCGTCTTTTTCCGGCATGGCGATGTCCAAAAAGACGACCTGGGGCGCCATTTCTTTCGCCAGGCGAATTGCCTCCAGGCCGTTATCAGCTTCCCCGACTACTGTTACGTCGGGTATTTCTTCTAAAGCTTTCCTGAGGATGTGGCGCATCACCGGATCATCTTCGGCGATGAGCACTGTTATTTTTATGGGATCCACTGAAAAACTCATTTCTTAGAAGGTATACGGACAGCAAAAATTGTTTCTTCATTGTTTGAGGATACGGTTACCGAACCGTTGTAGTGTTCGGCGACCTCCTTTACTATGGTCAGTCCCAGACCTTGTTTTCCTTCTTTGGTTGAGAAATGGGGCTCAAAAATTTGGTCGATAACCTCCGGTTTGATTGGTTCACCCCGGTTGGCCACCGTAAAGTTAAATGCTCCAGGATCCCGGGACAGTTCTACTGTTATGAGGCGTCTTTCCCCGGCGGCATTTTCTACTGCTTCTATGGCGTTATCAAGCAGGTTGCCCAAAATGGAATTGGCCTCCCCGGATTTTAAGGGCAGATTTCTCAGACTGCACTTTATTAAAATCTCAAGGTTTATATTTTTTGCCTCTGCCAGTCCGACTTTTGTATAGAGTATGGCGCTTATCTCGTGGTTATCGGTTTTGATAATTTCTCCGCGGGTGGTTATGGCGTTAAATGTGTTTCTTATATAATCTCTGGCTTCTCGGAAAGAGCCGACTTCCAGGAGGCCGTATACTGTCTGCAGGTGGTGGTTGAAGTCGTGGCGCTGTTTGCGGATAGAAAAGATTAGCTCTTCCATCCGGGAAAGCGTTTCCGCCGTTTGTTTTGCCGTGTACTCGACTTCTATGATCCTGGAAATTCTCTTGATTGCTACTGCGGATAAGATTGTTAGAGCTACTACTGCCAGGCTAATTGTGGTTGTAAGTAGATTTAAATATTTATCGGGAGGACCGGTTCGGTGAACGAAAGAAGCGGCGTTTAATAAAGCCAGCAGCAGGATGGGGCAGAGGATCAGGGTGATTAAGGGGAGATACTGTTTAACAAAGAAGTCTTCCTTGGGCTTGTTTCTATTGCTTGATATAGTTCCTTTATCAGTTTGTTTTGTTCTTCTCCAGTATGACAAAAGATTAAAATTATAGCGATGGAATAGAAAAATTAATAAGAGAAGTATTACGGCTTCCGGTAAAAAGAAATAAATTCTCAGAAGGGGGTCGGGTAGAACCTCCTGGTATTTATAGCCGGTTATATTTAATAACTGAAGTGAAACAAATGTCTCTACAGAGGCGAAGATAGTAAGCCCTGCCAGTCCTGCCATTGCCGACGTTATGAGATTTAAAGGGGTAAAAGCGTATATTATTGGGATAAAGATTAATAGGAGTATGACGGTATGCAGGCCAAAGGGAACCGTGGACGTCCTGATGATATACGAAGCTAATGCATGAAACATACCGATGAACAACAACTGCTCCAGGCGCGCGCGCCGGTAAGGTGGCTAACTTTGTCAAGACATTTTTTCGCCTTTACATAAGGTGATTTTTTTCCCTCCAATCTAATTGTTTTAATCCCATAATATCCTATTAATAGAACACATTAACTGGAAATTATCGCTTTAGATTTTGTCTTTATCCCGCTTGTCTATTTTAACCTCCCAGGAGGGAGTGTCAAGGGTCTGCAAGTGAGAAATTGCAGAGGGGGGGTTCTTGCCCTTAACTGTTGAATAGGGAAATATAAGCATTACGAAAGCAGGGTTACTTAAAATCATTAAGCGTGTAATTCCCATAATAAACCTCAGCAGGTGTCAGATTTTTCAAGGCCTGATGTGGCGTATGTATTATACTTTTCAAAGAACCTAGCCAAGCCCCGCCTGGCCTCCCTTGGGTTGTCATAATCATTTAGGTAAACTTCCTGATATTTTACCGTTCTCCAAAGCCGTTCTGTAAAGATGTTATCCATTGCTCTACCCCGGCCATCCATACTGACTTTAACCCTCTTATCCAACAGAATTTCGGTATAAGATTGGCTTGTGAATTGGCTTCCCTGATCACTATTTACAATTTCAGGTTTTTCTACCTGAAGGGCTTTATTCAGGGCCTCCAGTACAAAATCAACTTCAAGAATACAATCTAGTTCCCAGGCTAATACATACCTTGAAAACCAGTCCATAAATGCTACAAGATATAACCACCCCGCATCAATAACGGATGTAGGTAATATCCGTACCCCATATATGATTGGGATGGCTTGCCGTGACTCCTCGAAGCAAATAGGGATATACTTTGTGTTCATGATTCTTCTTGCTTAAATTAGGTTTCGGACAAACGGCAGATATGCCCATTTCCTGCATATACTTTTGTACAGTGGGCCGACT
>JJNX02000020.1 GCA_000681355.2 Peptococcaceae bacterium SCADC1_2_3 | reverse complement strand
ATGCTTAATAGATCCGAGAGGAAATTTTTTAAACGGGTTTGGTATTTCTTTAAATCGGATGTTTTCATGAGCGTATTATCTCATGAAAAATACCATAAGTCAATATTACTTAACGTTGTAATACTAGATTTATTATTCCCCCGAGGTGTTTTCTTTTGCTAACGCCACCTTCAACAAATCCCCTAGATTATGCCCAATAGAGCCCTGATCACTGTATTGGGCGATTAATTTTTGATTGACCCTGCCGGCGTTTTTAGAACTCTTGTAACCGAAATCATCTTGTTTTTCCGGCTGCCGGTGTCCGCAGGCCCGATCCTGGCAAATCAGCATTTTACCTCTCTTGCCGTTTACCAGCAGCATGAACTTGCCGCAGACGGGACATTTGGTTCTTGAAATATTGTCCGCTTTATAGACGGCTGTGTCGTCAATGACACTTTTGACTAATTCCATGGCGTTTTGGCGAATGTCGGCCATGAAGTCCGTTTTGCTGCCCTTACCCCTGGCAATATTGGAAAGCCTCTGCTCCCACTGGGCCGTTAATTCAGGGGTTTTTAAAGCCGGAGCAACCAGTTTGATTAATTGCGTACCTTTGGAAGTAGGAACCAGCTCTTTGCCCTGACGCTCAATATAATTGTTATAAAGTAATTTTTCGATGATCTCGGCCCGGGTAGCCGGTGTCCCCAGCCCGCTCCCTTTCATGGCTTCGCGCAATTCTTCATCTTCAATAAATTTACCGGGACTTTCCATGGCCGTCAGTAAGGTAGCTTCGGTATAACGGGCCGGCGGTTTGGTTTTTGATTTGTTGATTTTACAGCCTTTAACCTGTTTGGGATCGCCTTTTTTGGACAGGGTCAACGTCTGTTCGGGGAGTGCATCGTCATTCAACGCATCTTTTTCCGCTGATTTAGAAGTTACCGCCCGCCAGCCCTGATCCTTAACAACCTTGCCCCGGGAATAAAAGTTTTCGCCGTTAATTACCGTAATCAGGGTAGTCTGGTCGTAGCGATAAGGAGGGTATAAAACAGCGATAAACCGTCTGACGATTAAGTCGTACAGGTTTCTTTCTTCTGTTTTCAAGGACGTTAACTGCAGGGGCTTCTCGGTGGGGATGATGGCGTGGTGGTCGGAAACCTTATTATTATCAACAAAGCGTTTTGTCGGCATCAAAGGTTTTTGCAAAAGAGGTTTTACCAACTCCGCGTAGGGTACAACAGTGATGCTTTTCAACCTGGCCGGCAGGGTAGGTACAATATCCGAGGTAATATAACGGGAATCGGTTCTCGGGTAGGTGACCAGCTTGTGCTGCTCATATAAATCCTGCAAGATAGACAGGGTTTTTTGCGCTGAAAATCCGTACCGTTTATTGGCATCCCTTTGTAATTCCGTTAAATCGTAGGCCAGAGGCGCCGGCTCGCTTTTGCCCTCCGTACGGACCTCCTTGATTACCCCCTGATGCCCCTTTAATTTGGCGGCTATTTCTTCTGTTTGGGTGTAGTTAAAGATCCGGCTATTTCCGGCCTGGTTTCGCCAATCACCAAAATAGTCCCCGAAATCCGCCCGGATGGTCCAAAAATCCACCGGAACAAATTGTTTTATTTCGGCTTCCCGGTTCACAATCATGGCCAGGGTGGGAGTCTGCACCCTGCCGGCAGTTAACTGGGCGTTGAACTTACAGGTCAGCGCCCGGGTCACGTTCAGCCCGATCAGCCAATCGGCCTCCGCCCGGCATACAGCCGCATCGTACAGGTTGTTGTAGGCGGTTCCGGCCTTTAAACCGGCAAAGCCCTCCCGGATGGCGTCATCAGTCTGGGATGAGATCCACAGGCGCTTGAACGGTTTCTTCCAGTCAGAGAGGACCATAATCCAGCGGGCCACCAGTTCTCCTTCGCGGCCGGCGTCGGTGGCAATGACCAGTTCTTTAAGATCTTCCCGTTTCATTAAATTTCTGACCACCTGAAACTGGTGGGAAGTTTGCCTGATTACTTTTAATTTCATATTGGCAGGCAGCATAGGCAAATCCTCCAGGCGCCACTCTTTATATTTTTTATCGTAATCATCCGGTTCAGCAAGGGTAACCAAATGCCCAAGCGCCCAGGTCACCACAAATTGAGGTCCCTCCAGGAACCCCTTGTTTTTTACGTTGCATTTTAAAACCCTGGCAATTTCCCGGGCCACACTGGGTTTTTCCGCCAACACAAGCGCTTTCATTTAATCTCCTCGATTCTTTTAGTCAACCAGGGCAATTTCCTCAATAATCTTTTGGGCGGCGGCATACGGCTCTGGGGCGGCGGTAATTGGCCTTCCCACCACCAGGTAGTCTGCCCCCTTTAAAATGGCTTCTTTTGGGGTAACGGCTCTTTTATGTTTGTCCAGGGATTCTCCGGCCGGTCTTATGCCCGGGGTTACCACTAAAAGCTTTTTACCTATTGTTTCTCTAATCAGGTCAATCTCAAAGCCTGAAGCCACAACGCCGTCGCAGCCATACGCGGCGGCTTTTTTGGCCCGGTAAAGGACCATTTCCTCTAAAGAGCAGGGGAAACCTAAATCTAAAATGTCGGTCGTATCCAAACTGGTTAGTACCGTTACCGCCAGCAACTTTAGGTCTGTGTTTCCCCGTCCCTTTACCGCTTGTCTAATAATCTGGGCATTTCCGTGAATAGTCAAAAAAGAAACCCCAAGCTTTGCGGCCAGGGCCACTACTTTTTCAACGGTTTCAGGAATGTCAAAATATTTCATATCTAAGAAAACTTTTTTACCTTGCTTTAAAAGCCAGGGAATTATCTCTGAACCACTGCTTAACTGCAAAACGACACCGACTTTAAAAAAGTCTACCACGCCATCAAGTTTTGTTACCAGTTCTTTAGCTTTATCAACCTGGTCAACATCCAGGGCGCAAATAAGCCGCTCTCTTGGTTCCATTTAAAAGCTCCTTTATTAATCAAACAAACCTCCCAAGACATCTGATAGGGTGTGCTTCTTTTTCTTTTTGTGCGGGTAACCGTGATGTTCGTTATGGCCGTAATCTTTTTTATAATAGTCCTTTTCGTAATTTTCAACAGGGGGTTGCCCTTGCGTTTGAGGGTATTCAGCCTGGAAATCCCTGGCCAGGGAAATTACTTTGTCCAACTCGCCGTGGTCCAGCCAGACACCGCGGCAGAAAGAGCAAATATCAATTAAAACACCATACCTGGGGATTTCTTGAAGGGGACGCTGACAAACAGGACAATCTTTCATAAAAAAATTTGCCTCCTTTTTTAATTTCAAGACCATTGCTTAAATTATACCAAATATAATAAATTAATACCATAAAATTTGCCCTTCTGATTCATTATATATTTATTATCCGTAATAACTCCTTTCTTTTTGACTTTTAAATTATCATTGTTTAATTTCTAAAACTTCGAAATTCTACCCCCCGGATTACAGAAACATATCTTTTTTTTGTTGATGATCTTTTTTCGCCGGCTGTCCTAACAAATTTTCTTTCTTTACTTCTTCTTTTGTTTCTTCCTTTAATTCATTTTTTGTTGCAGAAGCATCTTTATTACTGGGAGACAAAATATCCCTTCCTTCTTGTGGTATGTCTGGTTCTTGAGTATCCGGAGGCATTATTATTGGCTCCGGTTGTTTTGGCTGCGGCGTGATTGTCTCAGGCGACTCAGGAGGTGTTGGGGGTGAAGGTTTGAGATTTGTTTCGGGAACACCAGGGACGTAAGGCGGTAGGGAAGGTGTCTCTGGAATCGTTTTACGCCATTTTTTTTCTGGTAGTTCTTTTATCCCTAAAGAGGCAAGCATTACCTGACGCCATGTTGAGGCGCAATATTTACCCCCCGAAACACCAGGCATAAAGCGAGGAATATCCCAACCCATCCAGACTACCCCAACCAGGTGGGGGGTATATCCACAAAACCAAATATCTTTACCCTGGTCAGTTGTCCCGGTTTTACCGGCCAGAGAAAAACCAAAAATCCGGGCCCGCGTTCCTGTTCCATAACTTACTACCGCTTGCAACATTTCGGTCATCATTTGCGCCGTTTGCGGTCTCATCACTCGGTGCGACGCCGGGTTTGCTTCTTCCAGGATGGTTCCGTTAGCCTGGGTAATACGGATAATTGCAGTTGGGGCCGTATAAATACCGTTATTTGCAAAAGTAGCGTAAGCGGCCGCCATTTGTAAAAGGGTTACTCCTTTATATAGCCCCCCTAAAGCTATGCTTAGACCTTCCCTGGTTGATTGTATATCGGTAAAGCCCATCTGACGGGCAAAAGAGATTGCCTGATCAAGTCCTACTTGATTAAGGAGTTTTACGGCCGGTATATTTATTGAGTAAGCCAGGGCTTCGCGTAAGGTAATTGGTCCCCGGTACTGGTTATTATAATTTCGCGGACGATAATCGCTAAAACTAACCGGGGTATCGAGTATTATGCTATTTGGCGTTAGTTTAAGATATTCTAACGCCGGCGCGTAAGCAATTATTGGTTTAAATGCTGAACCTGGTTGCCGGTAGGCCATGGTAGCCCGGTTATACCCCAGGCTAGTTACGTGCTCCCGCCCCCCTACCAGAGCTCTAATGGCCCCGTTTTGCGGGTTAAGAAATATTACGGCTACTTGTGGTTGTAAGGTACCTTGTCTGTCACGGGTTGAAAAAGGGAAGTTGGATGTTCTGGCTGCTGCTTGTTCAGCAGATCTTTGAATTTTTTGGTCTAGCGTAGTATAAATTTTTAGCCCGCCACGGTACAAACATCCCTCACCGTATTTTTTCGCTACTTGCCGGATAACGTAATCCACAAAATACGGGTACGGATAAGAATAATGTGACGGTGAAATAACTCTATTTTTATTCAGGTTTAGCGGTTCTTGTTCGGCCAGCATCCTTTCCTGAGTGGTGATAAATCCTTGTTTTACCATTAAATCTAGAATAGAATTGCGTCTGGCAAGAGCTATCTTAGGGTTACGGTAGGGAGAATAATAACTGGGTGCCTGGGGTAGCCCGGCTAATAGCGCCGCATCAGCAAGAGTCAGGTTTTTTATCTTTTTATTGAAATAAGTTTTTGCGGCGGCCCCTATTCCTCTTGCGCCTTCGCCAAAGTAAATGTTATTCAAATAGGACAAAAAGATTTCTTCTTTGGAATAACGGCGCTCAAGCTGTAAAGCCAGGATTATCTCCTGAATTTTACGTTTTAGGGTTCGTTCAGGGGTTAAAAAAGTATTTTTTACTACTTGCTGGGTGATGGTACTGCCGCCCTGAACTATTTTTTGCCGGCTAATATTAGCCCAGGCGGCTCGCAGGATAGCCCAAAAATCAACCCCGTGGTGCCGGTAAAAACGCGCGTCTTCAGCCGCTAAAAACGATTCCTTTACCACCTTAGGTACATCGGCATACTTTACTGGAAGGTAGTTTTCACTTTTTACCTCCGCAAAAGGCCTTCCGTATACGTCATAAAGTACGCTTGGCCCTTTTTGGTTTAGTGTATCTACTTTCAGGGCGGGTAAATCGCGCACGCACACATATACAAGGCCGCTGGCTACCCCTCCGGTAATAAAAAAGAGCAAAAAGAGCAAAACTACAATGATTTGCAAAATATTAAGCCGGCTTTTTTTCCGTTTTTTTATTTTCCTTCTTCTCTTCATCTGGTGCCGAAGGCGGGAATCGAACCCGCACGGCCTTGCGGCCACCGGTTTTTGAGACCGGCGCGTCTGCCAGTTCCGCCACTTCGGCGCATCTAACTTTTACTTTTTTAATCTATCATAGCTACAGGATAGTGTCAATAGGGTCAGGAATATGCCGTCAATCACAAGGAGTAATCCAGCTAATCCAGACTAAATTCCCAGCTACACCAAAGGTTATCTGGATGCTTATCGGGAGGGCAGAGCAGGCATTTCATTTTGATCCTGGGATTTATTGCTTTTGCAAATTCTCCAAAATAGGCTATGCCAACAGGTTTGCAATTAAACTCGCCCCGGTTATTTTTTACTCTTGCTCTTTGCGGACGGCAATTAGTAACATTAAAAATAACTTTTTCTCTATTTACTTCTTGAATTTCATACTCAAATCCAATGGCCTGAACCCATGTTTGGAAGTTCAATATTTTGGCCAAGGCCTCCAGATCATCACCGTTAATCGCCAGTGTTTTTTTAATTCTTTTGGCTTCAATTGGGCCGAACTGGCGCCAGACTTCAGTGTCAATTCTAGTTGCTTCTTCCAGCCCATATTTTTCTTCCAGGTAGATAAAATATAAACCATCAATAGTCATCGTATTACTGGCAAACATACGCATAATCTCAAGCATTTTTTCCCTTGAAAGCTCTTCTAACCCAGAAAACATTACTTTGAAATTGCACCTCCTAAAAAGTAATTATAAACTCATATAAATAAACGGTTGAGGTTATTAAAGATATCTGTCAGGCGAGTTCCCTCAACCATAGTACCAAGAGTTTTTCACGATCTGGCACGATTCAATATCTTTTAAGCATTGCCATGACGCTTTTAATTATTCCGGAAAATAATTCGATACCATATTCTACACTATTCTACATTTACCTTTCTCAGAAGGAAAGTATTTTTAGGAAGCTCTCGTCATCATCTACTAAAACTTATTTAGTCCCTAATAAATATTTACTCACCGGGGGATAACGTTCGATAAGACGGGTAAGCCACCAGGAAAAACCTACCACCAGAATATAACCGGCCCAGAAAGCCAGGTGAAAATAAAGCGGTTGGCCAAAATGAACCCACCTTTGCCACCACTCAAGAATTAAAGGATGGATAAGATAAATTCCAAATGAACTAAGTCCTAAGGTGGTTAAGAAACTGGTTACCCACGAGCTTTGATAAGCTAAAATACGACAAAAAAGTAATAATAATAAGCTAAGCCCGGTAACGTATATGTACCAGAGCATCTGATAGTAAAAGGTATTAACCTTTTGGCCGGCAAAAACCGGATAAGACTGCTGGACATATAAATAACCGCTTAAAATAACTAAAGGAATAAGCGGCCATAAAGCTTTAAAACTTAATTTTTGCCAATCCTTAATATGCCAGCCCAGCCATAAACCCAGACCTACTAAAGGCAGGTACCATAATAGCATAGTGGCGGGATAAGGAAAATGAGCGTAAACAAACAATCTGTTTATCCAGTAAATACCTACTTGTATTCCCCAGATGAGAACAAAAAAAAGGAGCCCCTTTTCATGTTGCCTGGGAATAAAGAAGAGAAATAAAGGTAGCAGAAGCGATAACTGGATAATCAGCACTAAAAAATAAAGGTGGTAAAAACTTTTTCCTAAAACAAACCAGTAGATTATTTTCTTTAAAAAAATACTGGTTCCTTCGTGACATAGCAGGCGATATAAAATATAAAAGCAGCTCCATAAAAAGTAAGGAATTAAAATTCGGTTAACCCGCTGGCGGTAAAACTGTCTCCAAGAAGGTAATCCCTTTCTAGTTTTATTACGGTAAGTTAAGGCAAATGCACTGATAAAAATAAAACAAGGAACGGCAAACTGCGTTAACCGGTTAAGGACAAGATAAAAATCATAGGCGTAGGAGGTTAAAGACAACTGTCTTATGGCGGGACCGGTAAAATGAATAAGAATCACGGCCAGAATAGCTATTCCCCGCAATAAATCAAGCTCAGGTAGCCGGTGGGCACTTTTTACAGCCAAGCCATAAAACCTTTCCCCTTTTTACTTAAAGGCATTGTTCGGAACGTTTGCCTAAAAATTCTCCTACTAATTTCATGGCGCAAAATTCGCCGCACATAGTACAAGTGGAAGTATCTTGGGGGTTACGCTGCGCTCTTATTTGGCGTGCTTTTTGAGGGTCAATAGCCAAAGCCAATTGCGTATCCCAGTCAAGGTCCTTACGCGCTTTGGCCATAGCCAAATCCCACTGCCGGGCGCCAGGTACGCCCTTAACTATATCGGTCGCGTGGGCCGCAATGCGGGCGGCAATTACCCCCTCGCGCACATCTTGGGCGGTAGGCAAGCCGAGGTGTTCCGAAGGAGTAACGTAACAAATAAAGTCTGCTCCAGCCATGGCGGCTAGGGCGGCGCCAATCGCGCCGGTGATATGGTCGTATCCCGGGGCAACATCCGTAACCAGCGGCCCTAAAACATAAAAAGGGGCCCCCTTGCATAAAGTTTTTTGGATCTGAACGTTAGCCGTTATCTGATCTAAAGGAAGATGGCCCGGTCCTTCAACCATTGCCTGCACCCCGGCCGCGCGGGCCCGGTCAACTAATTCGCCTAATAAAATTAATTCTTGTATTTGGGCGCGATCACTGGCATCTGCCAGGCAACCTGGGCGCAAACCATCCCCTAGGCTTAAGGTTAAATCAAAGGCCAGGCAAATTTCCAGCAAGCGGTCAAACTGGGCGTAAAGAGGATTTTCTTTTTCGTTATGCAGCATCCAACCCGTAATGAAAGAACCACCCCGGCTAACAATATCAGTTACCCGGCCCTGTTGCTTAAGGTGGCTGACTACCTCCAGGGTTACGCCACAATGAACGGTGATAAAATCAACCCCGTCTGAGGCCTGTTTTTCAATTACCGCAAAAAGATCGTCCGCCGTCATACCTACAATGCTGCCGCGTTTTTCTTTTGCTTCAACGACCGCTTGGTAGATAGGAACTGTTCCAACGGGAATAGGGCAATGGTTGATTATTACCCGCCGGTTTGCATCCAGGTCCCCGCCGGTAGAAAGGTCCATTATGGTATCAGTTCCAGCCGCTAATGCTTCCTGAAGTTTAACCATTTCCTCCTTTAAACCGGTAAAAACAGGCGAGGTTCCTATATTTGCGTTTACTTTGGTCCGTAAGCCCCGGCCAATGCCGCAAGGTTTAAGATTTCGATGGTTTTTATTGGCCGGGATGACCATTGTTCCTTCAGCCACACCAGCCTGAATAAATTTTTCGGCCACTGCCTCACTAGCGGCTACTTGTTTCATTTCCGGGGTTATTTCTCCTTTTAAGGCAGCCTTTAGTTGAGTCATAAATACTTCCCTTCTTAACCTATTATTTATATTATATTGACAATCGGGACGATTGTCCTGATTATTGGCTGTTAATGGTTGGCGATTAGCCACTGAAAAGCTATATTGTTTTTTATATTTTTAGATGATAATGAATTTAAGTAAGCTTTTTCTAATTCTACCCTTAAAGCAGCCGTAGATGCGGTAATGTCAGGAGCATTTATAGCCGCTTTAATTACCGCAATGCCGTCAGCGCCGGCATTAATCACTTCCTGAATATGGTGGGTTTTAATTCCGCCAATGGCTATTTTGGGTATCCGCACCTCTTCCGCTATTTGTTTTAAGAGATTTAAACCTACCGGTATACTTCCGTTGTTTTTAGAGTGGTTTTCAAATAACGGCCCCACTCCTATGTAATCAGCTCCCTGAAATTGGGCCTCAAGGGCTTGCTCCAGGTTATGGGTAGAAACACCAATGATTTTTTCCGGTCCTAAAATTTGCCGCGCCACGTCTATTTTAAGGTCTTCCTGCCCCAAATGAACCCCGTCGGCCCCAACAGCCAGAGCCACGTCAGCCCGGTCGTTAACAATAAAAGTAACGCCCGCCTCAACAGCCAAACGCGCGATTTCCCTTCCCACCTCTATTAACTGCCGGGTGGTAAACTCTTTCTCCCGCAGTTGAATTATACTCGCCCCGCCACTAATGGCGGCCCGGGCAATTTCAAGGGGCGATTTTCCGTTGGCAAATTTATGGTCAATAATTACACAAAGGCTATAATCTAGTTTACGTTTTACCGGCAGCATGTTAACTGTATTTGGTCCGTCCTGGCTCTTTTCGGCGGCCATCTCCTGCCTAATGTTTAAATTTACCAGGAATTTTTCTAAATAATTGACTGCTTCCTGTTCCAAACTATAAGCGGCAAAACGCATCTTCTTAATTTTTGCCGCCGGGCCCGACAACTTAATATACTCCTCAATTACCCGGAGTGCTTCCTGAATACGTTTAAAATTAGCGATCACCAAATGTAGGTAGTCTCTTCTGGTATCCTTTGCTTCAGAAGGAAAATCTGCTCCCACATCTGTATAGGCTTGGCGGCTTTTTAGCTGGGCATTGTACCCCCCTGGCAGTTCTTCCTGTAGCCTGCTTAACTCATGGCGTAAATTTTTTAAACGGTTTGTTAGTTCAAAATTGTTCAGGATAAAACGGGCTGTTTCTTCCACTACCCGCAACCCTTCCCGGGCCCGGTTAAAATTAGCATCCAGGAGACGGTAAAATAAGTAGTCTTTCCCCTTTTCTTTTTCCTGCAGTTCCTGAATAATCGTTTTAATTACTTCCATATCAAAAGGTTTAGCCAGACAAAAATAAGCCCCTTTTTGCTTTACTTCACTAATAACTTCTTCGGAAAAATAAGCACTCATCATTACCACATTTGTTTTTTTTGATATTTCCTTGACCTTTTCCAAGGCCTCTATTCCTCCTAAACGCGGCATTCGGATATCCATAAACATAAGCTCCGGTTTTGTCTGACTTGCTTTTTCAATTGCTTCTATACCATCATGGGCAGTGATGACCGTATGACCCATATCTTTAATCACTATTTCTAATAAATGACATATATTTTGCTGGTCATCAACCACTAATATATTCATTATTCTTTATCTAACCCCCGTCTCCCTGATTCCATCGTTTTGAGGTTACGTTTATTGTTGCCTGTTAATAGCCTTTAAATATTATGTATGATTATTAACTACTAAATAATTTACGTTATTCTAACCTGCTCTTTTTTGCAAGCTTTAACCAAAGCGTGAAATAAAACGTGATGTTCCTTTAGGTTTTCCGGATGCCACTGTAACCCAAGGGCAAAAGGATGGCTGGTACTTTCAATTCCTTCAATAATTCCGTCAACTGCTAAAGCCGAAGTAATAAAACCAGGGGCTAGTTGACGTACTGCCTGGTGGTGGAAACTGTTTACCCAGAATCTGGTGGCGCCGAAAATACGGGCTAAAATTGTGCCGGCCGCTATTTTTACCTTATGGGTAGGGTGCCAGCGGGGGGCTTTTTGGTAATGTTCAAGGCAACCTTTTACCTGGGTAACCATATCCTGATAAATACTACCTCCAAAGGAAATATTTAATATTTGCATCCCCCGGCAGATTCCTAAAACAGGTATTTCGGCTGCTAGGGCCAGGCGGGTAAAGGTTAATTCGAAAATATCCCGCGTAGGATCAATTTCACCTAAACCAGGTAACGGTTCTTCGCCAAAATGAACCGGGTCTACGTCTCCGCCCCCGGAAAGGATTAACCCTTGAATTAAACAAAGTAACCTGGCCATTTCTTCTTGGCTGGTACAACCAGGCAAAATTACGGGAAGCCCACCGGCTTCCTCAACCGCTTCTACGTACGCCTGGCTTAAATAAAAATGCGCCTCGTTTTCTTTTCGTCCGCAAGTAATTCCAATTACCACTTGTTCTTCTTTAGTCTTCATATTCAATATACTTTGTTGCTCCTGAACCCCGGCTTAGGGCAATTTTACCCGTCCTAACCATTTCCACAATCTCATGTTCTTCCAATACCGCACAAAGCGCATTTATTTTTTCCTCGTCACCGGTAAGTTCAATAGTTACTGTTTCCCGGTTGACGTCTACAATATTGGCGCGGAATATTTCTACGACATCCACTACATTTGACCGGCGCGTCTGGTCAGCCTTTACCTTAATTAAGGCCAGTTCCCGTTCAATTGATTCACTGCTTTTAAGTTCCTGAATTTTTACTACGTCAATTAATTTAGAAAGCTGTTTCATTACTTGATCCGAAGCCTGTTCATCACCTTCCACCACAACGGTAATGCGGGTAACATCAGGTTCTTCGGTATGGCCGGCCGCAATGCTTTCTATATTAAAAACTCTTCGACTCAAAAGACCGGCAATCCGGGCCAATACCCCCGGTTTGTTTAAAGTAAGAACCGCTATCGTCCGTTTCAACTTTCTAACAATCATTCCTTTCGCGGTGCTAAAAGAGCACAAAAAGTGATGAAAAATTTTCCTTTAAACTAACCTCCGGGTTAATTATAAAAAGTAGTCTAGCTCTTCCCAGTTCCTCAAAATACCGTCAAGTGCCATCTTACGCATTTCCTCTTCCCCGGTTATTCCCCAGGTTACGCCCAAGGTTTTAGTGCCGGCTCTTTGTCCCGCTATAATATCAAAATAACTGTCCCCAATGTAAATGGTCTCGGAAGGCAAACCTTCAAGCCGCCTTAGCGCTTCACGTATTGGGTCCGGCTGTGGCTTAGGTCTGGTTACATCCTGAGCGGTTATTACTACTTCCAGATACTTTTCAATTTTAGTCTTTTTTAAGGCCAGTTCAGTGCCCATTTTACCTTTTGAAGTAACAATACCTGTCCGGATACCATGCTTATGTATATGCTTGAGCATCTCCGCTGTACCGGGAAACAAAGAAATGAGATTGTCGTGCTCTTTAAAGTAATATTCCTGGTAGCGGTAAAGAAATTCCTCTTCTTTGTCTTTGGCAAAATGTCGGGCAATATCCCTTAAAGGTAAGCCAATCCAACGTATTACGTCAGCGTTTCCCCAGGGAATATTCAGTTCAGAAAAAACCCTTTCGTAAGTTTGCTTAATAAGAGTAAGAGAATCCATTAAAGTACCATCTAAATCAAATAAAACAACTTTAGTTTGCATTATGTTAGTTTACCTGCCATCATATAATCATTATAGCAAACTTTATTAAAAGTAAAAAACTAATCGCTGAATAGTTACATTTGTCCTTTTATTTTTCCTGCATTTTTAGTATATTACTTCGTAATGGTTATCGTGTAAAGTATTTTTTCCCTTTTTCGTAAATAAAAATAGCAATTTTTTTGTTTAAATGTTATATCCTGACGACGGATGGCTATTATTAAGGGAGGTTTCACTGATGGAAATCAGCCAAAAAATCAAAAGGCAACTAACCGGTGCTTCGTGGATTCGGAGTATGTTTGAAGAAGGTGAGCGTTTGCGGGCTATACATGGCCCTGCCCAGGTTTTTGATTTTACCTTGGGTAACCCAATTCACGAACCACCGGCCGCTTTTCAAGAAGAGCTAAAAAGACTGGCCTTAAATCCACTGCCGGGTATGCACCGTTACATGAGTAATGCCGGTTACTTAAAAACACGCCAAGCCGTAGCCGAAATGCTGGCCGAGGAAACAAACCTGCCTTTCCAAGCCAAACACATAGTAATGACCTGCGGGGCTGGCGGGGCCTTAAATGTGGTTTTAAAAACCCTTCTTGACGAAGGAGATGAGGTAATTGTTCTGGTTCCTTACTTTATGGAGTATAAATTTTACATTGATAACCACGGCGGGGTAATCAAAGAAATAAGAACCGCTCCTGATTTTCAGCCAGATCTGTCTGCCTTGGAAGAAGTCCTTACCCTAAAAACAAAAGCCGTAATCATTAACTCTCCCCATAACCCTACCGGCGTAGTGTACGACGCCGGTAAACTTACCGGAATAAGCTTACTTTTACAAGCCAAAGAAAAAGAAACGGGAAAGCCTATTTACCTTATTTCTGATGAACCTTACGCCAAAATTATTTACGAAAAAAGGCCTCTTCCCAGTATCTTTAACGTTTTCCGCCGCAGCATAGTGGTTACTTCTTATAGTAAGGATTTAGCTTTACCCGGGGAAAGAATTGGCTATATTGCGGTTCACCCGGAAATACCAGCCCAAGACATTTTAATTGAAGGGTTAGTTTTTTGCAACCGCACCCTGGGTTTTGTTAACGCCCCGGCCCTAATGCAGCACTTGGTTACTCCTCTGCAGCGGGTAAAAGTTGATGTTTCCCTGTACCAGGAAAAAAGGGACTTACTTTACGACAATTTAACCCGGTTAGGCTTTAAAATGGTTAAACCTCAAGGGGCTTTTTATTTATTTCCCCAATCCCCTATTCCCGACGACATAGCCTTTGTTAGGCTGGCCCAAAAATACCGTATTTTAATGGTACCGGGAAGTGGTTTTGGTTTGCCCGGCTATTTTCGTCTTTCTTATTGCGTTGATAAACAAACAATTATTAATGCCCTGCCTGCTTTTAGCTCTTTGGCTCAAGAGGCCGGTCTTGTTTCAAAAGTCTAAAGAAATTAACTATCGCAAAACAATTAAAGCGTCTGCTGCCCAAACTTCTTTACCGGAGCAAATTAAGGGGTTAATGTCTAACTCTTTAATTTGGGGAAAGTCTTGAGCCAGTTGAGCTACCTTTAAAATTACCTCGGCAATGGCGGACTTATTTACCGGCGATTGTCCCCGAACGCCGTCTAAAATCCGGCGGCCTTTAATTTCATCAATCATTTCGTAAGCGTCGCTTTTGGTTAAAGGAACAACACGTAAAGCTACGTCCTGTAAAACCTCAACAAAAATTCCTCCCAGACCAAACATAACCACCGGGCCAAAAACAGGATCCTGACTAATTCCAATAATAGTTTCTACCCCGGCCGGCAGCATTTCCTGTACCAACACACCTTTAATTCTTGCGCCAGTTCGGTAAGAAGATGCGTTGGTTATTATTTCTTTATACGCAACCAGGACTTTTTCAGGCGTATCCAGATTTAACTTTACTCCCCCGGCTTCGGTTTTATGTAGGATATCAGGTGATAATATTTTTAATACCACGGGGTAGCCAATCCGGGCCGCCGCAGCAACTGCCTCTTCCGGACTGGCGGCTACCTCTTCTTTGGCAACTGGTATGTCGTAAGTTTTTAATATTTGTTTGGCCTCTTCTTCCGTTAGTTTTGCCTCCGGGACAATTTGGGCTAATATAGCGGCTACATCTTCTTTTGCCTTTAGAGGAACAAGTGAAACGGGTTTTTCTTGTAGGAACATCTGTCGCCGGGAGTTGTATTTAATTAAACTACTAAGTGCCTTAACCGCCACTTCCATTTCTCTTACCGCCGGCACAAATTGATCGTTTAAATAGCGTATTTGTTTCTGACAAACATTTTCGTCACCCCAAACAATGTTTACTACTGTTTTTGCACTTGTTTTAGCTGCTTTGATAATTTGATTTAAAATGGCTTCATTTACACCCAGGTTATAGAAACAAATAAGCAAAACATCTATATTGGGATCAGTCGAAACAACGTGGGCACATTCAAATAATAAACCCGGTTCAGGCACTATAGCGCTGGTTAAATCAACGGGGTTGGCATAAGAGGCAAAATCAGGAAGTAAATTTTTTATTTTTTCTTGGGTTTCTTTAGCCAAAGAAACCACCTCTAATCCGTATTCCGCGCACTTATCCGCCAGCAAAACACCTGTTCCGCCTGAGGCAGATAAAATACCTACCCGGTTGCCCCGCGGTATTTTTCCTGCCGCTAGAATTAAAAGTAAAGCCGTTAACTCGTCAATGCTTTCCACCCGGATAATGCCCTTTTGGCGAAAAAAAGCATCGTATACTTTATCTGAACCCACCATAGCCCCAGTGTGGGAAGCTGCTGCCCGGGCTGCTGTTTCGTAGCGGCCAGTTTTAATTAAGATAACCGGTTTTTCTTTTTCCAGCGCTTTTTCCGCGGCTTGAAAAAACAGCGCACCACTTTTAACTCCTTCCATATAACCACCAATTACCCTGGTATATGCATCTTCAGCCATATAAGCTATAATTTCCGAAAACTCTATATCCGCTTCATTTCCGGTGCTGACAAAATGACTAAAACCTATTCTTTGTGCTTTAACTACATCGTAAAAAATACAGCCAAAACCCCCGCTTTGCGTTACAAAACCAAAATAATCCGGTACCAGAATATCTTCCGGAGCGTCCATAAGAGGAAAATCAGCCCATAAAGAATTACGGGAACTAAAAATACCCATGCAGTTTGGTCCAAGAAGACGAAATTTATATTCTTTGGCCAAGCGAGTCATTTCCTTTTGTAGTTCTATTCCTTCACCTCCTACTTCTGCGAAACCAGAAGTAAAAACTACCACTGCCTTAACCCCTTTTTGGCCGCATTCTTCCAAGACCTCTAAAACAGCAGATACTTCTATGGCAATTATTGCCATATCAACTTCATCCGGAATCGCCTTTAAGGTTGGATAACACTTAAGTCCCCGCAACTCCTGGTAACGTGGATTAACAGGGTATATTTTCCCTAGAAAATTATTCTTTTGCAAAGCAATTAAGGGTTGTCCGCTTGGTTTGGCAGGGTTTTGTGAGGCACCAATAATGGCTATTGAACGGGGGTTAAAAAGAAAATGCAGGGAAGCTATCCTTTCTGCTAAATTGTTTTCCGTCATTATTTAATTCCTCCTAAATTAAAAAATATTAAATATAAAAAAATTACTTTATATTTACATATCCGAAATTATGAAGTAATTTTTCTAAATAAGATAGTTTATTTCCTTCTTTTTTCTTAACTAAAAAATAACTATAAGTAATACTTTTTCTTACTAAACAACTAATTATTAACATCTTCAAGTATTTTTTCAATATTTCCTTTTAATTCTGGAGCTAAATTTTTTGCCCTGGAAAAATCTTCTTTGGCCTTTGTAACTTCGCCCAATCTAATGTATATAAGACCACGGTTATAATAAGCGTCAGCAAAGTCCGGGGTAATTTCAATAGCCCGAGTATAGTCAGCTATAGCTTCAGAAAATAATTCTAAAAAAACAAAAGCAGTTCCGCGGTGAAGATATGCCTTAGCGTAAATTGGATTAAGCTCAATTGCTTTATTATAATCAAAGATAGCTTCTTCATAGCTTCCCAAGGTACTATAAATGTATCCCCGGTTAAGATAAGCCTCAGAAAATTCAGGGTAATTTTCAATGGCTAATTTATAATCAAGTATAGCCTTGTTATTATTACCCAGTTTTATCCAAGCATTTCCCCGGTTGAAATAAGTCCTGGCATTTTTAGGATTAATTTCAATAGCCCGGTTATAGTAAAGAATGGCTTCGTCAAGTTGTCCTAATTCTTCATAGGCAAATCCTTTATTACTATGAGCCTCCGCATATTTAGGATTTAACCCTAATGCCAAATCGTAATACCTGATGGCTTCATCAGGAGGACTTAGTTTTCCCATATTGACATAAACACAAGCCATTAGACCATTTTTATCTAAAATAGTAAACCTTCTATTAAGCAATAAGGGGTTTTGATTGTCTTTTATTTCCCAGTATTCACCTACCCTTAAAAATGTTTCTTCCAGATTAAATGGCTCGCTAATAATCGGTCCCACAGCCAAATCTACCATTATCATCCAGTTATCGGCCAGTTTAAATAAACAAGCGTTATGTCCTGCTCCTACCGGTAACTTCCCCGGAACCACTATCTCGGTAACCCCAAGAGGCAAAACTAGGAAATTAAGGGAAGTTCCTAATATATAAACCAAGATAGCATAACTGAGACATTGGGCTTGTTTATACTTAACAACCGCCCTTAAATCAAAAAACTTTTCTTCCTCATTGGACTCAAATTCTTGTTTTATCATTACCCCGGAGGCTTTTTGGGATTAAACAAATACAACCCGGCCTGGGTATGGGATATGACCCTGGCCGACCTCCAGTCCAGTTCAGCCCCAGTTGAACATTGACATCACCAACCAGAGCAACGAAACGATTGAAGACGCCCTGTGGTGGCTGATTGTCCCGGAAGAAAACCTGGTGGTTAAAGACGCCGTTTATCTGGCCCCTGCTTCTACCGTCAGCCAGACATATACCTTTACGGTTAACAACCCCGGCCTGCATCTTGGCCAGGCCTACTTGACTGTATTTACAGAGTTGGCCGCTCAAGACTACACCACCTTTACTGTAGGCGGGGGAAGCCAGAAAGGAGCCTTGTTAAAGGCAGGCTACCAGCCAGAGTACAGTCCGGGAGAAATAAGCCTGGAAGTAACGGTGCAAAACATCGGCCGGGAAAATCTGAACCTGGTATTGCTCTATAACAATAGCTCTGTTCAGTTGCCAGAAATCCCAGCCGGGGAAAGCATAAAACATACCTTAACCTTAAGCTGCCCGGAGCCCGGAACTTACACCGTTCCCCTGGCGGTAAAAGAAAATATTGCTGACCAGAATGCCCCCCTGCTGGACGCCCAGTTGATCACCTTTAAGGTTAAGCCTATAGATACACTGAGTGCCTTTTGTGCCAGTGATAAACCAGTATATTCAGTAGGAGAAAAAGTGCACACTACAGTCATTATTAAAAACGCTGCCGAAGAAGAAATTAGCTGTCCTTATATCTTAGAAATTAAAACGCCTTCCGGTCAGTTAATCAACCAGCCAGACCTTGTTGCCGACCAGCCGGGCACTTATCTTATCCAGGTAACACCGGATCTTCCGGGTTATGAAAATATCCCTGCCGAAACCTTCTTTTTAGTAGAAAGGCAAAGTGATTTAAAACTGCAGGCCTTACTTGTTCCGGAGGGTATGGAGATAATCGTCAAAACTGATGCCGGCGGCCCGGTAAGCGGGGCAAAAGTTATCCTGGGAGAGCAGAGCAAGTTTAGCGGCTCAGATGGCAAGGTAAAATTCATTCGCCCGTTGACTGCAGAAGTTTTTGTCCGGGCGGAGAAAACCGGCTTTAACCCGGTCCAGGAAATGCTTAACCTGACTGACCTGGAAAAAGCAAGCATTAGCGGCAAAGCCAGATGCGAAGGAAGGACTGACCAGAGTGGGATCACTGTTACACTGGAAGGCACTGATGCTTTAACCGGCACCAGTTACACTGCTGCCGCCACCGGCGACGGCCTGTTTTCTTTCACCGGCCTTGAACCAGGGACATACCTGCTCACTGCCAACTCCCCCGGCTTTTTAAAAGCAGGCCGGACGGTAACAGCAGCAGTTTATGAAGCTACTGATGCCGGAGAACTTCTGCTTCTGGCCGGTGATATCAGCAGCGATAACGTGGTTGATATAGATGACCTGCTTTTTTTAAGGCAGACCTACGACACTATTCAGGGGGAAATTGGTTTTAACCCTGTTGCCGACTTTAACACTGACGGCAGGATTAGTTTAATTGAGCTGGTGCTTTTAGCCAGAAATTATACTAAAGGAGGGTACAGATAGAAGGGTATAGATAGCAGACTTTCTAAAAAATAAGAAGAAAGAAGCATAGGGGACGTTCATTTGTTATTTGATGATCTGGTGTTAAAGGTTGCTAACAGGGTAAACCTCCATATAGGAAACTAAGCAGGTAATAGCTACAGATGCCGGGAGTTTACCCCGGCATCTGTAAGCTCTGCAAAAAAAGATTTTCTTGGCTGAAAACACTGGAAAAGCGACTTTCTCTTGGGGTATAATATTTCCGGAGGTGATCACCGCTATGTTTGAACATGTGGTTAAAGAGGCTGAAAATATCCTGGGAATTCCGGGCGAGGTAATTTTCAAGGAAGGTTTGAAGAAATTCTTTGTTTCTAAGGTTGAAGAAAACAATAGTTTAATCCAGGACTTGAAAAAGAAATACAGGACAACCGGGTACCTCGAACTGGAAGGTAAAATCAAGAAAGGCAATATTCCCGAGCATCCAGCTTGGGAAGATGTCATCCTGTGGGAACAGTTGTCCAGTCATACCTTGAAACTACAAAACCTCATTTCCCAGTTGGAAATGGGTGATGCAGTTGCCTCTTGACCTGAGCAAGATTTCGACAAAATACGGTGAAATTATCGCCAATATAGAGGTTATAAGGATAGGAACGACCCAGAAAATCAGGATTATGCTCAAAGACGCAAGCTACCTTGACTTCTGGTTTTCTGAGACAGGTCGGTATTCCTATCACTGGGAGCGGCGGCACATGGATGGGAAGATATTCCGGTTTGACAACGCGCCTCATCATGTCAATATTAGTACATTTCCGCATCACTTTCATAACGGCAGAGAGAACAATGTTGTGGAATCAAGTTTAAGCCGTATGCCGGAAGAGGCAATTTCTCAGGTTTTGGATTTCGTGCAAGAGTTTTTAAAACAGTAATTGGGATGAGTTTAAAGATCGGGTAGAAATCCTGGCCTTTTTATTGACAATAGCAGGAGAGAGGCTAGAGACTTACGAAAGTTTCTAGCCTTTTCGTTTTTCAGGAGCATAAAAGGCTTCTGTTTTCTTTTTTAGGTACAAAAATATCAAGGAGGAGATTTATATGGTTAAAAAAGCGGGAAGAAGACAAGTAACCAGAGTGCAAGGGGACGACGTTGCATATTCTATTTTCCTTTCCTATTCACAAAATTGCGAGCTGCTGGATTGGTAACGCGCGGGCTAACAAAAGGATATAAAGAAGAGCGTAGAGAAGGGAAAGGTTAGAATCCTGCGGAAACAATCCTGGATGTACCGGATGAACGAGCCTATTAAAAACCGGTAGTATTTTTCGGTATGGATTTAAGCGACGCTGAGACGGCAATGGTCTGCATTAACCCCGGAATTAAAGAGGCAATGCTTCCCAAGCCGGTCATTTATAGAAATATTTCAGAATTAATTTGTATATATTTAAAACACTTGATATAATAAAGCATTACTCAAGCGGGTATAGCACCTTGCAGATTTGTTTATCAGCTATTTTGGTCCCGGCTTGTCCGGGTTGGGAAAGGATTTATTGATTGATGGAAAAGAAATCTCTTAGAAACATAGCTATTATTGCTCATGTTGATCATGGCAAAACAACTCTGGTTGATAAATTATTAAGACAAAGTGGATATTTTCGTAACAATCAGGTCATGCTCGAAAGAGTAATGGACAGCAATGAACTCGAACGGGAACGTGGAATAACCATATTATCTAAGAATACCAGTATTATATATAAAAATACTAAAATCAATATTGTTGATACCCCTGGCCATGCTGACTTTGGTGGGGAAGTCGAACGTATCGTAAAGATGGTGGACGGGGTACTTTTGCTGGTGGACGCTTTTGAAGGTTCAATGCCACAGACTCGTTTTGTATTGAAAAAATCCCTGGAAGCCTGCCTAAAACCTATTGTGGTAATAAATAAGATTGACCGGCCGGGTGCTAGACCGGAAGAGGTTTTAGATAAAGTTCTGGATTTGTTTATCGATCTGGAAGCGGATGAAGAACAACTTGACTTTCCAGTAGTCTATACGTCCGCAAAAGAAGGTTTTGCCAAAACTTGTCTTGATGAATTTTCAATGGATATGAAACCATTGCTAGATATGATAATTGAAAAGATGCCCGCCCCGGAGGGCGACCCTGATGGACCTTTACAATTAGTTATCTCATCTATAGATTATGATAACTATGTTGGTAGAATAGGTGTGGGCAAGATAGGCAGAGGCGTTATTTCCACAGATCAGGAAGTAATTCTGTGCAATACTGCCGGTAAAGAAAAACGGGTCAAGATAAATACCCTCTATACTTTTGAAGGTCTTAAAAAGGCGGAAACGCTTAAGGCCATCGCCGGGGAAATAATAGCTGTGTCGGGTATTGAAGATATAAATATCGGGGATACCCTCTGTTCCCCAGAGTTAGTTGAACCGGTTCCTTTTGTAAATATTGACGAGCCTACCATTTCCATGAATTTTATTGTCAACGACAGCCCTATGGCAGGTTTGGAAGGAACTTATGTTACCAGCCGTAATTTAAGGGATCGTCTGGAACGCGAATTACTTTCCAATGTTTCCTTGCGAGTAAAAGAATTAAATCCCGATTGCTTCAAGGTATCAGGCCGTGGAGAACTCCATCTCTCCATCCTAATTGAATCCATGCGCCGGGAAGGCTACGAGTTTGCCGTTACCCGCCCGGAAGTAATACTGAAGAAATTTAATGGTGTCGTGAATGAACCCATAGAAAGGTTATTTATCGAGGTTTCCGGTGATTTTATTGGCACGGTTATCGAAGGTGTTGGAAAACGTAAAGGTGAACTATTAGATATGAATAATAACACAGGAAACACGGTAAAATTAGAATTCCTGATACCCGCCCGGGGACTAATAGGCTACAGGTCCGAGTTTTTAACTGATACCAGAGGCAATGGTATAATGAATCATATTTATGAATGCTATCAGCCTTTTAAAGGGGAAATCACTACCCGTACCAGGGGTTCATTGGTAGCCTCCGAAAGTGGTATCGCTGTACCTTATGGACTGTATAACGCCCAGGGAAGGGGCAATTTGTTTTTGGATCCCGGCGTTGAGGTTTACGCCGGTATGGTTGTCGGGGAAAATGCACGCAATGAGGATATTACGGTAAATGTATGCAAAAAGAAGCATCTTACCAATACCAGGGCTTCGGGTTCCGACGATGCCCTGCGTCTAACCCCGCCCGTTATTATGACTCTGGAAAAGTGCCTGGAATTCATTAATGATGACGAATTGCTGGAAGTAACTCCAAAATCCTTGCGTCTGAGGAAAATGATACTCAAAAAGAATGAACGCGACAGGTCCTTAAAAATAAAGAACCAAGCCTCGTAACCCGGACGATGAAAAACAGCACAGCAAATATAGACTTTTTAGGCAAAGGGTGTGCCGGATGAACGTTTTGGCTGCCTTAACCTTAAATAAATCTTTTAATTATCCTTTCTCCGTTAAAAGTAAAAAGAATTTTTCTTTCGTCCAGGACAGTTTCTAAATGTACCGTCCGGCCCCAAAGCTGGTATACACAAGGTAAAGTTTTTTCAAGATAATATATATCCAGGTTAATTCCTTCGTAACAATGCCGCAAGTAAAGCTCTCCTCTTTTGTTAAAATCACCATCTTCTACAACAATATAGGGATAGCCGCAGTTAGTCATGCCGGCTACAATTTCGTCTCTGACCTTTGCCCAATCTTTTTCTACTATCTTCCATTTATCTTTCTCTTTTTTGTAAAGATATAAATCAAGTTCTTCCACCAGTTCTTTGGTTAAGTAATTTCTTAAAAATGAGGTGTCATTTTCCAGTTCCCGGACCTCAAAAATCTTCTTCCTTCCTTCTCCTTCCAAACGTTTATATTTCTTCTTTTCTTCTACTGTAGGCTGGTTCCACCGCTTTTCAATATCCTCAAAAATTTTTAAGCCCAGGTAATAAGGGTTTAAATGGAAGCAAGAAGGTTGAATAACGCCCGCGTGCATTTTAGCAAACTCAATAGCCTCATCTTCAACCAGCTCTATTTCCCGCATAATTCGCAGGTGCCAGTAAGTAGCCCATCCTTCGTTCATTATCTTAGTCTCCATCTGGGGCCAAAAGTAAAGCATCTCCTGGCGAACAACCGAAATGATATCGCGCTGCCAGTCTTCCAAATCCCTGGCGTGTTCCATAATAAAAAGCAACAAGTCCTTCTGTGGTTTGGGGGGAAATTTTTTGTCCTTTTCCTTTTGTTTTTCTTCGGCTTGGTTTTCCTGAAGGTTGTCCAGCTTCCAAAGGTCATCATAAGGCGTCTCTTTTTGCTCCTCACCGTTGATCAAACAGTTCTTCTTAGTCCAGGAACTTTTTTTCCCGGTCCGTTTGCCTTCTTCTGGCTCTTGTGTTCTCATCCAGGAATAAGAGTCAACGTGTTCTTGAGTAGAAATTACGGCGTCTAAAAAAGCTTCCACTTTATTCCTGCCGTACTTTTGCTCGTACCCTCGAAACCTTTGAGCCGCACTGGCCATTGATTCCACCATATTTTTTGCCGTTCGTTTAAAGTACAGGTTATTTTTAAAAAAGTCACTGTGGCCCAGCACATGGGCAGTCACCAGCTTATTTTGAATTAAGGAGTTGCCTTCTAATAAGAAGGCGTAACAAGGATTAGAGTTAATTACCAGTTCATAAATCTTGCTCAAGTTGTAGTCATAAAATGTTTTCATTTTGTGGTAAGCTTTGCCGAATGTCCAGTGGGAAAACCGCGTAGGCATACCGTAAGCACCAAAAGTATAAATAATGTCGGCCGGACAAATTTCAAAGTACATGTCGTATAAATCCAGTCCCAATTCTCTGGCTTTGGCGATTATTTTTTCTATTGCCTCACTCAGTAAACGTAATTCTTCTCTCGTATCCATAGCTTAAAATTACCCCTTTTTAAAGCTTTACCATTTTGCCAGATGTTAAAAACTTCCTTTAAGCTGGTTACTGCCCTTGGGTCTGGGCAAAAAACTTCTTTAAGGCCGGGTAAACATAACTTTTGTCTTTGATTATTACGGCTATAAATCTGGGGTCGGTTAACTTTTTAAATGTCAAGCGTAAAGTACTGTCGCCGTAGCCATAAAAAGGACTTTTGATTTCTCCGTAACCAACTAAATTACACTGCTTTAATAACTCCTTTATTAACTCCAGGCAAAGTTCATTATCCGTAAACAGATTTTCCCCGTCGGAAAAATGAAAAGCATAAAGGTTGTAATCTTGGGGGTTAAAGCGGTTTTTAATAATCTCCAGGGCCAGCTTATAAACTGAGGAACAACGGGTTCCTCCGCCGGCGCCTTTGGTAAAAAATTCTTCCTCACTTGTTTCTTTGGCGGTTACATGATGAGCCAAAAAGACAATTTGCACATTTTGATACCTGGTCCGCAAAAAACGTACCATCCAAAAAAAGAAACTTCGGGCAATATATTTTTCGTATGCGCCCATTGAACCACTTGTATCCATCATGGCCAGAACTACGGCGTTTGATTCCTGTTTATAGGTAACTTCCCAGGTTTTAAAGCGCAAATCATCAGGAGTTATTTTAGTTAAACCATCCTGGCCGGACAACGCGCGGCGTTTAATAGCCTCTAAAACCGTTCGTTTACGGTCAATATTACTGCTAATTCCCTTTTTTCTAATGTCCTTAAATTCAACTGCTTCTGAGGTTAACTCTGCTTTCTTTTTAGGCTTAAGGTTAGGCAGTCCCAAGTCTTCAAATACCATTTCTGCCAGCTCGTCTACCGTAATTTCAGCTTCATAATAATCCAGGCCGGGTTCTTCACCCGCCCCTTTACCCTGGCCACTTCCGGCGTTTGGCTCGTGAGCCAGCACATCTCCCACTTTGCTTTTTCCGTCTCCCTGTCCGGCGTGCGTTTTTTTGCCTTGGTCATAGTAAAAATGGTATTCGTCCAAGGTACGAATGGGCACCTTAATAACTTTCTGGCCATCAGAAGTAATGATACTTTCTTCACTAACCAAGTCGGGTAGATTCTTTTTAAGGGCCTCTTTAATTTTTTCCTGGTGGCGTTGGCGGTCAATTTCACCTTTTCGGTGAAGGGACCAATCTTCACGCGTAACAACATAATGGCCGTCCACGATAAATACCTCCCTAGGTCCGCTTAAGGTAAATTATGAATTATCGTTACTACTCAGGCTGTAGGCTGTAGGCTATAGGCTTGTTAGTCACGCTTATTCCCTCCTACAGGCTATCCACCTGAATAGTTACAAATTATCTGTTTAAAAGGCTCCCCACGTATTTAAGGAGTTCGTTAGCACAAACAGGACAATAATCATATTCCGAGATTAATTTGGCGCTTACCTCATTAATGCGCTTTAGCTGTTCTGGATCAGGCGTTTTGGTGGAAGTAGTTATTTTTACCACGTCTTTAAGGTCAGCAAAAAGTTTTTTCTCTACCGCCTCACGTAACCGCTCGTGGGAGGTGTAGTCGAATTTTCTACCCTTACGGGCGTAGCTTGACAGGCGAAGAAGAATCTCTTCCCGGAAGCTTTTCTTTGCGTTTTCCGAAACACCAATTTGCTCTTCAATAGAACGCATTAATTTTTCATCAGGATTTACTTCTTCATCCGTAATCGGGTCTTTAAGCTTGGCGCTATTGCAATAAGCCTCTATATTGTCTAAATAATTATCAAATAAAACTTTTGCTGATTCCTCATAAGAATATACAAAAGCCTTTTGAATCTCTTTTTTAGCAATTTCATCGTACTCTTGGCGGGCTACGGATATAAAATTTAAAAGCCTTTCTTTTTCTTCTTTGGTTATGGAAGGATGCTGGTCAAGGCCATCTTTCAAAGACCTTAGAGCATCCAAAGCGTTTATGCATTTGGTTGAGGTGCGAATTAAGGCGGAAGAAAGACGGTTGATTACATAACGCGGGTCCACCCCGTTCATACCTTCGTCAGGAAATTCATTTTGCAATTCCGTCACGTCTTTTAGCTTAAATCCTTCCACATCTTCTCCGTCATAAAGCTTCATTTTTTTAACAATATCCATTCCTTGCTTTTTGCTTTCCTTAAGACGGGAAAGCACAGAAAAGATGCTTGCCGCCCTTAAAGTATGCGGGGAGATGTGAACGTCCTTTAAGTCGCTTTGCTTAATTAGTTTTTCATAAATTTTTATTTCTTCACTAACCCTCAGGTTGTACGGTATTTTCATAACGATAATCCGTGATTGTAAGGCCTCGTTCTTTTTGTTGGCAATAAAAGCCTTATATTCATTTTCATTGGTGTGGGCCACAATCATTTCGTCGGCCGAGATTAAGGCAAAACGTCCGGCTTTAAAACTGCCTTCTTGGGAGAGGCTTAGCAAATTCCATAAAAATTTTTCATCGCACTTAAGCATTTCCTGAAATTCCATAACCCCCCGGTTGGCAATGTTTAATTCCCCGTCAAAGCGGTAAGCGCGCGGGTCAGATTCCGAACCGTATTCCGTAATGGTAGAAAAATCTATACTGCCGGTAAGGTCAGCAATATCTTGGGATTTAGGGTCGGAGGGCGTAAAAGTACCCACCCCTATCCTCTTGTCTTCCGAAAGAAAAATTCTTTCTACCGGAACTTTCTCAATTTGTCCCTGATATTCCGTTTCCACCATTAAACGACAATACGGACACAGTTCTCCCTCTGCATAAACCCCGTATTCTTTTTGAAATTCATCCCGCAGTTCCCTGGGAACAAGGTGCAAGGGCTCTTCGTGCATCGGGCAACCTTTAATAGCGTAAAGCGCCCCCTCATTAGTATAGCTAAATTTTTCCAGACCATGCTTTAACATGGTTACTAAGGTAGATTTGCCGCCGCTTACCGGACCCATTAATAAAAGAATACGTTTACGCACGTCTAAACGTCTGGCGGCCGGGTGAAAATATTCTTCCACCAGTTTTTCTAAGGTTTTAGCCAGACCGAACAATTCACTGGCAAAAAACTTATATTGTTTAACGCCGCCTGTTTCCTCTACTCCTGCCGCTTTAATCATCTCATAAATTCTGGAGTGAGCCAGTTGGCATACAAATGAATTATTTTTGATAACTTCCAGATAATCGGCAAAGGTACCTTCCCAGCTTAACTTTTTTTCTAAAGCCCGGTGTTCTTCAAGACGTTTTAAAAAGTTCATTTATTTTCCCACCTTAAGACATATATTTTGAATTTACGACTTATTAGCTTATTGAACAAACACCCCGGCTAAAAAAGGAAATATCATAAAAGCCTTTTTTGCCGGGGCGCCGATGCCCATTTTTATTTATTAAGGATGTAGTTTAACCTGGTATTTCCATTTTTAAAGAAGAAATTTCCAAAAAAAGAGGATTATTATCAGATAAAAAAGAGGTTTACCTGAGCTAAGATCAAACACCCCGGTAAATGCAGCACAATATAAAAGCACTCATTTGTTTAATCAGTACTGAGGATTTCTTTGCTATGGTATATAAACTATACATGCTTATGTTTTATAATACCTAAAACTCTTTTTATTGTCAATAGGGTTTTTCAAAAAAGAAAAAATCCTGAATACCCCAAAAAGGGTTGCCTTTCCAGGGCATTCAGTCTCAAAGAATTAAGGGGAGGCAAAATTTATAAGTCTATAGGTTTAATCTTTAAAAATTTAACTAAAATTTAAATGGCACTTTCCCCTTCTTCGCCGGTCCGAATACGAACCACTTCTTCTACGGGAATGACAAAAATTTTACCGTCACCTACTTCTCCCGTACGGGCTGTTTTTTTAATCAGGTCGATCAATTCTGCTACGTGCTGGTCCTGGGTTACAATTTCAATTTTTACTTTGGGTAGCAGCTCTACCTTAACCTCTTGACCGCGAAAGCGCTCTACCCGGCCTTTTTGGCGTCCGTGTCCTTCCACCCTGACGACGGTCATGCCCGGGTAACCAACCTTTTCTAAAGCCTCCTTTACCTCATTAAGCTTTTCATCCCGGATAACTGCTTCTATTCTTTTCATTAAATATTCCCCCTTAATTTAACCTACCAGCCGGCGCTGGGCAAAATCCGGATAGGCCGTGGTGGCATGTTCTACAAGGTCCAGGCCTTGGACCTCTTCTTCCAGCGGGACCCGTACGCCAAAAATGGCATCCATTATCTTAAATGTCAGGTATCCCAGAGCAAACGCCCAAGCTACACAAACGACGGCCCCAATAAACTGAGCAGCCAACTGTCCAAAACCGCCGCCGTAAAACAAACCAACCACGTGCGGGGCACCGGTTACGTAAAGACCGTATGTTCCGTCAGCAAATAGACCTACGCTTAAAAGCCCCCAAACGCCATTTACGGCGTGGACGCTGATTGCACCCACCGGGTCATCAACATGAATCCGGTCAAAGAAATAAACACTTAAAACCACCAATACGCCGGCGATTAATCCAATTACCACGGCCGCCCAGGCTTCCACCCAGGCGCAAGGCGCCGTAATGGCCACCAGCCCGGCAATGGCTCCGTTAATGGCCATACCTACGTCTGGCTTTTTAGCTTTGATCCAAGTATAAAGCATGGCGGCAAAAGCCCCTGCCGCGGCACCCAGATTAGTGTTAACGGCAATGACGGAAATTCTTAGCTCGTGGGCGGATAGAGTACTGCCGGGGTTAAACCCAAACCAGCCAAACCAGAGTAAAAAACAACCTAAGGCGGCTAAACTAATGCTGTGTCCGGGAATGGCCCGTGGTTTTCCTTGCGAGTCGTACTTTCCAAAACGGGGCCCCAAAACCAGTGCTCCGGCCAGGCCCACTACCCCGCCAATGGTATGGACAACGCCTGAACCGGCAAAGTCCACGTGTCCCACGCCAAAAGGAAGATGAGACAGCCAGCCGGTACCCCAGACCCAGTGGCCGTAAATAGGATAAATAATGGCGCTAACTACAATACTGTAAATAAAGTAAGCCGGCCACTTGGTTCTTTCCGCCACGGCCCCGGAAACGATGGTTGCGGCAGTACCGGCAAAGACTACCTGGAACAAATACAAAAGATACCGTCCCACGTCGTACTCTTCGCCGTGCAAAAACCAGCCCGTGGTACCAATGAAACCACCTTTATCAGCGCCAAACATAAAGGCAAAACCAATGGCCATAAAGACTAGGGAGCATATAGCAAAATCCATTAAATTTTTTAACATTAAGTTAGCTGTGTTTTTGGAGCGGCAAAAACCTCCTTCCAGCATGGCAAAACCGGCCTGCATAAGAAAGACCAAAAAAGCCGTAACCAGTACCCACACGTAGTTAGCCGGAGCCTTAGGGTCGCTTTTTAAGGTTTCTGCGCCCGTAGGGTCAGCCGCCAGTACAGGAGCGGCAAGCAAAAGAATAAAAACTAAGAGGACTGCAACTGCCGGCAGAACCAACTCCCATCGAAAATGACTGTTCTTTTGTTTGTTTAAAAACTTACCTTTCATTTTTTAACCAAACCTCCTTATTTAAATTTAAATTATCTATTTCAACGTTCTGATTAAAAGGGCGCCGCTTTTACCAGAACGATTGTTTTAACCGGTTAAATAAAAACAAAAAAGCGCTTCATCAAAAGCAGCTTTGCTTTGACTTAGCGCCTTCGCTAAAATTTTTACCAGAAAAAACAAGACGCTTTAAAATTTTAAAGCGCCATCGCTTAAACCGTACACCTCTGTACAGGTTTATTTAATTCTGGTTTTATTTATTTTGCGTTATTATATTTTACGTTATCAAAATATTTTTGATGATAATATTTTAGACTGGTTTTTTATTTTTGTCAACACTTTTTTTTAATGAAAGGCGTGATTGTTCTGTGATAATGTCACCCTGAAATATTTCTGAGAAAATGTCACTGGTGTAAAATGGAATGGACTGCAATAGCGAGTATACGCTAAGCACAATTGTCTTCCTAGTACTACAACGTTAAGTAAATGTTAAATATCCTTTAATGCGAAGCTTTTGCCCACAACAATTACATACTCCTGTCCAAACTGACAGAAATTGTTGAATCATCATCCTGATTTTCGGGATAGTCAA
>JJNX02000019.1 GCA_000681355.2 Peptococcaceae bacterium SCADC1_2_3 | reverse complement strand
CCATTTATTACAATTGGTTTTGGTAGGTTTATTGAGGTGTTCCTTCTTTTTGCTTTTTTTAAGCAAATACCAGCACTTTTTTAAAAACTTTCCCCCAATTGGCTATTGACATTTAACCGCTGGACTTAATCAGCTAAAGCAAAACAACTTTCCCTTAAAAAAGGAAGATTTTCCATAACTTCTTTTCGAAAATTGTCTTCCGTAAAAGAACCTTCTTTTTGCATATTATCCCAGTTTTCGTAAAGGGCACAACGGAAAACAGCATCGGTACATTCCAGTAATAAGTTAGCAAAGTGACGGCAACCCTTTTGCCCGATTACTTTATTTACCTGGCGCGAAAAATCAGGAGCGGTAAGACAAAGACCTACCGCCTTTTTTAAAGCGGAAATTGCTTTAGGACATTCAGAGGTGGTTATTCTTCTCATCTTCCCCTCTAAGTTAAGGATGATAAGTTCAGGTGCCTTTATGGTCAAGTCAAGCTCCAGACCGTAAATATGGTCTTCTAATGTTCCGTGGACAAGAAAAACATCCTTTGCCGGACGCTCTATTCCTACCCATTTAGTGCGGCTGAATTTTAACATTAGACTTTCCTCTCCAAAAAAAATTTGATTTATAATTCTTCTTTAATTCCTTTGGCTAAAGGACTATCTGGGGCAAAGGCTACGCAGCTATTAAAAAGCCTGGGATTTTGTCGTAAAAACTCCTGATAGGCTATTATTTGTTTTACTCCTTCCTTTTTCAGGATTTCCTTTAATGGTTCGGTGGTAAAGTGTAGAATTACGGCGTCAATACCTTCCATAACTAAATTTGCCATTTGGGGGCAGCCTTTACTCCCGCCAATTAAGCCGTGCACCAGTTTAATAATGCCGGGGCCAACACGCAGCCCGGCTGTCTGAGGAAGTAAAGAAACAACTTTTTGACAACGAGCAAAAGGGCTTCTTCTTATTTCTCCCTGAATTTCAACTACCTCCAGGTCAGGAAGTTTTACTTTAATTTCTGCCCTGGCAGCAAAGACGGTTTCTTCGCTGGTTGCATAGACCATGAGGGTATTATCTTCTGGCTCAAGGGTATAGACATGTTTATTTTTAACGTAAGATAAAATCATTTTTAAAGACAACCTTTTTAATATTTTTATGATTATAATTTAGTCAATTATAGCTTATACTAGACATATGTCAATATATAAAATATGAAATTAAGGACATATGATTATAAAAATGTAAAATAAATAAAAATAGTAAATGTCCTTCCTAATATTTTTAAAATTTTTTTTAAAATGTTATTGACATATGCCGAATATGGTTTATAATTTAATTAAGGGCGTAAGCTCATAATAAAATCAGGAGGTGAATTATCATGCCGTGGGGAGATCGTACCGGACCTTGGGGCGCAGGACCCATGACCGGGCGTGGTTTGGGTTATTGCGCCGGTTACCCTGCACCCGGTTATCCTAATCCTGTAGGCTATGGCTTTGGGGGACGGGGCCGCGGGCGCGGTTTTCGGCGCTGGTCCTGGGCTGCCGGCCTTCCTGGTGGAGGAAGAGGTTGGGGTGTTCCCTATACTCCTTGGGCCGCTGGTTATCCGGCCGCATACCCACCTTATCCAACAGCCTATCCTTATGTGCCTCCTACCCTAAACACACCCGAAGCACGTAAGGCTCAGAAAGAAATTCTAGCCCAGCAGGCAAAAGCCATTGAAGAAGAACTGGCCGAGATTAAAGAACAGTTGGCCGAACTGGAAAAGGAAGGGTAAGGGCTAAATCCAGGGGAAGAAAGGTCTTTTCTTCCCCTGGAAAAACACGCCACGAAAAGGAGGAAATTATAATGCCTAAAGGAAGTGGCAAAGGCGGACAAAGCAGGGGAGGCCAGGGTCGCGGCCAAGGTAAAGGAGGGGGTCAAGGATGCGGCCAGGGAGGAAGGCCAGGCCCGGGATTAATGGCCAATGGTAACTGTGTTTGCCCTAATTGCGGCAAAAAGATTATGCATGATCCGGGTGTACCCTGTTACAGCATAAGCTGCCCCCAGTGCGGGACAAAAATGATTAGAGAGTGAAAGGAGAACCTTTAATGAAGATAGCGGTAACGGCGCGGGAGCAAGATTTAAACTCAGTTATTGACCCCCGTTTTGGGCGCTGTTTTTATTTCATTCTGGTTGATCTTAAGACTAATGAAACAGAAATAATTGATAACATGGGCGAGGATGTTTCCGGCGGGGCAGGCATTCAGGCGGCCCAAAAATTAGTCAAAAAAGACGTAGAAGCAGTGATTACCGGCAATGTGGGACCGAACGCCATGGAAATTCTCCAGGCCGCAGGAATTAAAGTTTACCAGGCTGTTGATAGTAACGTAAAGGAAAACATAACTAAATTTCAGGCCGGCGAACTTAATTTAATCACCACCCCCAACGCCAATAAAAAAGCCGGGCTTAAGTCATGGTGGAAATAAAAACTAAGGGAGGGTTTTTGATGAAAATTGCGGTTGCCACCGAAGGAGGCTTTGTTTCTCCTCATTTCGGCCGCTGCGCCGGATATACTTTATTTACGGTTAACACCGGAAATGAAATAATGGAAAAAGTAGTTATTCCTAATCCCGGCCATGAACCAGGTTTTTTACCCGGGTACCTGGCTAAATTGGGTGTTACCCATATTATTGCCGGGGGGATGGGGCCACGGGCCCAAAATCTTTTTGCCCAGGAAAGGATTGTTGCTTTAATGGGGGCCACGGGAAGCGTGGATGAGGTCGTCCGGGACTTTTTAAAAGGCTCTTATATCGAAGGAGAAAGTCTTTGTGAACACGGACTATTCCCTCATCAAGATTGTGAACACGAGCATCACCATGAGGAGTAGAAAAAAATGATTATTACGGTGGCCAGCGGTAAGGGAGGCACGGGTAAAACCATCATCGCCACCAGTCTAGCCTTGTGCCTGGAAAATGGTGTTTTTATTGACGCCGACGTAGAGGAGCCAAACGCTTATATTTTTTTAAAGCCTGAAATAAAGGAAGTAAAGCCGGTATTTCTTAACGTTCCTTTATTTAACGCTGAAAAATGCACCTATTGCGGGAAATGTGCTGATTTTTGCCAGTTTAAAGCCATTGCGGTTATTCCTGAGCAGGTAATTTTCTTTGCCGGGCTTTGTCACGGATGTGGAGGCTGCCGGCTGGTCTGCGACAGTGGAGCCATTGAAGAAGAAAAACGCCTCATTGGCGAAGTCCAGACGGGCCAGATAAACCAGTTATTGAATTTGGACGTGCTCCCCCCAGATACAGCCTTTGCCCGGCATAAAGATCCCTTTACCGGGCAAGGACTTATTTTTCGCCAGGGGAAGTTAAACCTGGGCGAGGCCCTGGCTGTACCCGTAGTTAGAGCCGTAAAGGAAGATTTAACTCCTAAAAACAGCCATCCGGTGGTGATTATTGATGCCCCTCCCGGCACTTCCTGCCCGGTAGTGGAAGCAATCAACGGCAGTGATTATTGCCTTTTAGTTACTGAACCTACCCCCTTTGGCCTTTCCGATTTAAAACTGGCCCGGGAAATAGTTAAAGAATTAAAAATTCCGGCCGGAGTGGTAGTTAACAGGGTGATGGCCGAAGATGACCTGGTCGAAATAAAAATGTATTGCCAAGAAGAAAATATTCCTATCCTGGCCACCTTTCCCTTTGACCGGCAGATTGCCTATGCCTATTCCAAGGGCATTCCTTTAATTTACGCCTATCCGGAAGGGAAAGAAAAAATGCAAACCATCTTAAAGCAAATTAAAAAGGAGAGCAATCAATAGGCTGTCAAACGTCAGAAGAAAAACAGTAACCGCTTATAAATTTAAACAATTTTGCGTCAAATTTTCTGACGACCGATGTCCGACGTCCGACGACTAATTAAAGGGGGTTGACCAGGCTATGAAGCAACTTACCATTATCAGCGGTAAAGGAGGAACCGGGAAAACAGTTATTGCCTCTTCCCTAGCTGTTTTGGCGTCAGATAAAGTTTTGGTGGATGCCGATGTGGACGCGCCAAACCTGCATTTAATGCTTTCCCCGCAGTTAATTTCCCAGCAAGATTTTTGGGGAGCAAAAACAGCCGCTATAGATGAGGATACCTGCCTAAAATGCGGTCTTTGTGCCGGGTTCTGCCGCTTTGGGGCCATTGACGACCAAATTAAAATTAACCCCTACCGATGTGAAGGCTGCGGGGTATGCGTTCAGGTTTGTCCTGCCGGGGCTGTAACCCTGAAGGACGAATTAACCGGTTACCTTTTCCTTTCTCAAACCCCGTATGGTCTGCTCTCCCATGCCCGCTTAAAAACCGGGGTGGCCGAAGCCTCAGGCAAATTAATCACGGCCATAAGACGCGTGGCGGAAGAAATGGCCCAAAAGCAAGGGATGGGGCAAATTATCATTGACGGCTCGCCGGGTATTGGCTGTCCGGTAATTGCTTCTTTAACCGGGACAAACCTGGCCCTAATTATTACCGAACCGACCTTAAGCGGTATTTCCGATTTAAAAAGAATCACCGGTGTAACAGAACATTTTAAAATAAAAACGGCCGTATGTATTAACAAATACGACCTTAATGAAGAAAATACCCGGGAAATTGCACAATTTTGCCGGGAGAAAAATCTTGCTCTTTTGGCTAAAATACCTTTTGATGAAGAAGTAATAAAATCAATCCAAAAAGGACAACCGCTGGTTAGCTACACGAAAAGCCGTACCACCGAAGCTTTAGAAGAACTTTGGGGGAAAGTAAAAGATGAGCTTTAAAAACAAATTTATTTACTTGAAAGGAAGGAAAGCATGCCCGGACAAAAGGAAAACAATAGGGAAAATAATAAAGTAAACAACCAGGAAGCACCGCAGGATCATGCGGCAACGGGTAAACCCGGTTTAATTCCCCAAAATGAACTTAACGAAATTAATCGGGTTATTGCCATAATGAGCGGCAAGGGAGGCGTAGGAAAATCTTTAGTTAGTGCGCTGGTGGCCGTAGGCTTAAAAAAACAAGGCTTAACCGTAGGGATTTTGGATGCCGATATTACCGGGCCCAGTATTCCCAGGATGTTTGGTTTATACGAGCACCCAACTCCCTTAGGAGACCTTATTTTACCGGTAAAAAGTAAACTGGGAATTATGGTTATTTCTATTAACCTGTTTATTCCGGAAGAAGATGAACCGGTAATTTGGCGGGGTCCTTTACTGGCCAATGTCGTTAAGCAATTCTGGAAGGATGTGGCCTGGGGTAAATTGGACTATTTAATTGTCGATCTACCTCCCGGAACAGGAGATGTGCCCTTAACCGTAATGCAGTCCCTCCCTCTAAACGGTACCATAGTTGTTTCCTCACCCCAGGATTTAGCCTTAATGGTGGTAAGAAAAGCCATAAAAATGACCAAAATGATGAATATTCCCATTTTAGGCTTGGTGGAAAATATGAGTTATCTTAACTGTCCTGCCTGCGGGGAAAAGATTTATCCCTTTGGGCCTAGCTACGTGGATGAGGTGGCCAATAAAACCGGACTTAAAGTCATTGAAGTTTTGCCCTTGGAGCCTGATTTAACCGCCCTATGCGACCGGGGAGAAATAGAAGAATATAAAAATAACCCTTTTGCCCAAGGTAATTTTCTCTCTTTCTTAGTTGACGTCTAAGTTTATGCATGTTATAATTTACTGCGACCGTTGAAAAGGCCCTTTATTACAGCAGCTAAGGGTTTTTTAAACGGCCATCTTTTTATATGTTTTAATGGACCAAGGGAAATTTTAAAGGGAAGGAATAAGGAGAGTGAAACCACCCACCATTCAAGGCATTAAAATAGGAGTAGCAAATCGTGGAATACCAGCACTTCGGGTTGGAAGAGCCATTCGGGAAATGGGAGGAATATATGTTGCCTTTTATACAGAACAAGATAAAACAGCACCTCATGTTACAAAATCCGATGAAGCATATAATCTTCAAAGTGAATCTGGTTATCTAAATATAGACGAAATTATTTGGATTGCCAAACAGCACAATGTTAAAGCCCTTCACCCTGGCTGGGGTTTTGCCGCCGAAGATAGTCGTTTCCCCTCCCTTTGTAGAGAAAACGGGATTATTTTTATTGGCCCTTCAGAAGCTCCCATGAAAAAACTTGGAAATAAGATCAGAGCAAGAGAAATTGCTCAATCAGTTTCCGTTCCAATAATTCCTGGTTCTCAGGGAACGGTTGCTTTAAGAGAGGCAAAACAGGTTGCTCAGGAAATAGGCTATCCGGTTATGCTTAAAAGCGAAGGGGGTGGCGGGGGTAAAGGAATTGTATTGATTAATTCTTCGGAAGAAGTAGAATATCATTTTGAAAAGGCTTCTATCATAGCAGAAGCAAGCTTTGGCAATCCAAATTTATATATTGAAAAGTTTCTTTCTTCTGTTCGACATCTAGAAATTCAAGCCGTATGTGATTCATTTGGCAATGCGGTGGTTCTTGACGAACGAGACTGCTCTGCTCAAAGAAAGAATCAAAAAATATTAGAGATTACACCTTCCCCATGGAAAAAGATGAATGAAGGCTTGCGAAGGGCATTAAAAGAAGCAACCCTAAGAATTGTATCCGCTGTAGGATATGATTCCATAGTAACATTTGAATTTTTGGTAGATGAAGAATTAAACTATTATTTTATTGAAGCAAATACCAGGCTTCAAGTAGAGCATGGAATTTCAGAACTACTATATAATATAGATTTAGTTGAAGAAATGATAAGAATTGCCTTTGGAGAAAAACTTCGCCTAAAAGAGGAAGAATTAAAGCCAAGAGGATTTGCCATGCAATGCCGCATTAATTTTGAAGATCCTCAAAATGACTTTCAACCCAGTGCCGGTGAAATAACCCGGTACCTTTCTCCCGGAGGCGAAGGAATACGAGTTGACTCATGCGTCTTTGGCGGGTATGAGTTTCCTAAAGCTTATGATTCTCTTGGATGCCTTCTTATGGCCTATGGGAGGACGTGGGGAAAAACTTTATCTATTATGGAACGTGCTCTCTCAGAATACATTGCGGGGGGATTAAAAACAACTATTCCCTTCCATAAAAGAATTATCTCCCATCCCAAATTTAGGGCTGGCGAAGCCGACACAAAATTCATTGATAATGAACCTGAGTTAATGGTTTATCGGGAAACTGTTCCTGAAGAGCTAAGGCTTTCCCGCCTTATGGTTGAAATCACGGCAAAGGGATATAATCCTTACCTAGGATTAGGAGTCTATCGAAAATTTGGTGATTCTAAGCTTGGACCTGTATATTTTGATGTTTCTTCTTTAGTAAAAAATGTTGCCGGCGACCGCTCTTATCGGCCCTTGTTTTACCCTGGCGAGCATCGAGACAAGGTTTTAAAATTATTAAGAAACTCAAAATATGTGGAATTCTGCAACACTACTCCTAGAGACGTTACTCAGTCAGAATCGGGAAATCGATTTAGGCTATTTTCAGACCGGTTGATTGGGCCAATGCTTGACCGGTGTGGATATTTTTCTATAGAAAACGGCGGCGGAGCTCATTATCATGTGGCTATGTTGGGCTGTATGACCGACCCCTGGGAAGAGGCTGCAGAATGGAATTCTTTTGCCCCGTACACCCAAAAGCAAATCCTGGTTCGTTCAACAAATTTGCTTGGTTATGCTCCCCAAACCAAAGAGGTCATGAAACGAACGGCAGAAATGATTATTAAACATTATCATGTAATACGTTGCTTTGATTTTTTAAACCACGTCCAAAACATGGTCCCACTTGCAGAAATAGTTCTCCAGGCCGAAAATCGAATTTTTGAACCGGCAATTAGCCTGAGTTGGGCGCAAGGTTTTGATGTTCCGCACTATCTTTCTGTGCTTGAAGATATTCTTTTTATGGTGGGCCGGATTATAAAATGTGAAAAAAGCGAAGCATCAAAAAAGATTATCCTTGGCCTTAAGGATATGGCAGGAGTATGCCCGCCAAGCTTTATCAAAAGCTTAATTTCAGCTATGCTTGATAAATATCCTGAATTGGTTATCCAGTATCATCGTCACGCCACAGATGGTCTTGCTGTGCCGGCTCTTGGAGCAGCAGCCCAGGCAGGAGCTAAAATCTTAGATGTAGCCGATGGACCCAGTGTAAGGTTTTATAGTCAGGCAGCAGTTATGCCTGTAGTAGCATACGTTGAAGGGGAACTTGGCTTAAAGACCCGCCTGGATAAAGAAAAAATTCGGGAAACTGCTTTTGTTCTCAAACAGATTATGCCTATCTATGATCGTTACTGCAGGCCAATATTTCTTGGAGTAGACCATGATGTTACCCTCCATGGTCTTCCGGGAGGTGCAACTGCGAGCAGTCAAGAGGAGGCACTTAAACAGGGATATACATTTTTACTTCCCAGTATCTTACAGGTTCTGGAATTATATCGAAAAATTATTAGATATCACGACGTTACACCCGGCTCTCAAATTACCTGGACTAATAGTTATCTTATGGTTGTTAAAGCTTATGAACGAGGCGGATTACCGGAGGTACAAAGAATTACCGGGCTCTTAAAAAAAGTAGCCCTTACCCCTGAAGAAGAGTTAGACCACCAAACTAAAGTAGATCGTAAAATAATTTTTAGCCACGCCAACGATGCTCTAAAAAATTTACTCTTGGGTAAATTCGGTAAATTACCCCTTGGCTGGCCTCCGGAATGGGTTTACCAATCTGTATTTAGTAATGATTGGCAAGACGCCATAACCCAACGGACAGAAGAAAGTCCCCTCAATTTTCTCCCTCCTGTGGAAATTGATGAAATAGAAATGGAGCTAACCAGGCATATTGGAAGAAAGCCTACCGAAAATGAATTAATTAATTACCTCAATCACCCGGGAGAGGTCTTAAAATTAATTAAAAATCTAGAATTATATGGAAACCCCAATATGCTTCCGGATGATATTTGGTTTGAGGGGCTAGAACCGGGAATTCCAAGAGAATTTAGAGCTTCGGACGGAAAGGTGCATAACATTGAGGTCATGAATATCGGCGACATAAGCAAAGACGGGATCAGAAGGGTACAGTATAGGCTTGACTATGAAGTATTTGTAGAAGAAGTACCGGTTGCGGCAAGTGTTAAAGAAGGGAAAAAAGGGGTAGAAATGGCTGACAAAGACAACCCCTATCATATTGCTGCTCCTTTTAATGCTGATCTCTGGATTGTTTATAAAAAAGCAGGAGACAGCGTTCAGGCAGGTGAAAAGGTGCTGAGTCTTACCTTAATGAAAATTGAATATGGAGTAGCTTCTGCCGTAGATGGGGCGGTAAAACGGGTGCTGGTTTTTGCTGATTATAAATCCGATAAGAAAATGGTACCGGTACTTCAAGGACAGCTTCTTATAGAGCTTGCCCCACCGTATGAGTGTTGTCCAAGATGTAAAGCAGAGTTAAATAAAGAAGACAAATTTTGTTCAAAATGCGGCCGCGAAATAAACAGGTAATTATAAAAAAATCCTTTAAATAATTGATTAAGAAATATTTAAGAAAGGAACTAAAGAATGTATTGGGAGAAAATGGTTTTCCGAGAGATACCTGTCTGTCTGGAAATATCTCGCTGGGATTCTCCTTCCCGGTAGTGTTTTAAAATGAGTTCCTGTTTTTGAAGCAAGTTAATCATATCCCCCATATACCTCACTTCCGTAGTGACCTACTTCAGTGAGTTTATCTTGAGATGGGGTACTTTTCAATGACTACGGTGGTATACTTTTAAGCTACCATAAACATCTGCCTCTATCGCTTGGGATATTGGTTATTCTCTTAAGTTAATGACATTGCCTTATAAGGGCATTTCTCTCCACCATCTTTTTAGCACCAAGAGCCAGTGATATCGTAATAACGGCCGGCAGCGCTTCCGGAATCGCAGCAACAGCAAGACTGATAGAGGTAAGAAACAACAGCACTATCTCCTCGCCTCTAAGGATACCCATCACAAATACCATAGCGCATATAGCAAGAACAGCTATGGCAATCGATTGGCCAAACCTGGCCAGGCGTTTCTGGAGAGGGGTTTTTACTTCTTCCCCTTCCTGCAAGAGTGCCGCAACTTTTCCAAGCTCCGTCTGCATGCCAGTCTCAACAACCACACCTGCACCCCGACCATAGGTTATTATGGTGCCTTTGTAAGCAATATTGCGCTTGTCACCGAGGGAAACATGTTCATCATGAACAGACGCTATACTTTTATCTACAGGCATTGATTCTCCCGTTAAAGCCGCCTCATCGGTCCTGAGTTGAGCAGCCTCGACAAGCCTCAAATCGGCAGGGACTATATTTCCTGCCTCAAGCATAACTACATCGCCAGGAACAAGCTCCGCTGGTTGCTTTACCTTCCTTGAAAAAATCAATAACTTCTGTTATGAACTGTTGGCACACTTGGTGTATAATATTACTCAAAGTGACATCCCCTTTCTTTGATAGATGTTTTTTGTGTAAATTATTTTACCAAAGAAGAGAGGTCTTTTGTTTATTTTTATCCTACAAATATTTTACACTAAGGAGCTATAGTAACCATTCAGTGAACCAGGTTACACAAAAAGAAAATACTATGGTTAACCAGCCACAGCCTATTCATGTCTTTTTCGAAGGATTTTTCGGTAGTCTTTGTTCAAAGGGAAAAGGTATATGCTTTTCAAAGGCAATCTACCCTTCCGGGAACGTCCTTTGCGTCCCTGACCCTGGGTGCACCCGACCAGAAGCCAGTTGGCCGCCATGTAAGAAGTTCCTCTGAACCTGTCCTGATTGACGAAGGTTTCCAGCAGGACAGGAGTGTAGCCGTAAACTTCTTGCCAATCCCGGGGCAACTGCCGGGCGGCCATGGAAAGCAGCTTGGAAGCCAAATTTTTGGACTTCACCCAGGGCAAGATCAAAAAGCGAGAGTTATTGACCACGAGATACAGGTTTTGCCGGCGTTGCTCAAGATTCCACCCAATAAAAAGATCCCGGTCTTTTACGCTCCAGGCGGCGGCAGAAAACCCAAGGACGGCGACCAATGATTCCTTGCCATACACCAGATAACGGAGCTGAGCGCCCGGTAACTTGGTATAACCCAGATAGTGGTAACGGTCAACAAGTTCATTCCAGAGATAAGAATCTTTCTTGGTGATCACCCGTTCCAGGCGCAGGGGCAAAAGTTCAGAAACAGACTTAACGATAGGAGCGCCCGGCTCGCCGACGGGAGTCCGCCAAGAAAATTTCCGGTGGTTACTGCTGGTTGGCCGGGGAGGGGGCAACTCAATCAGACCAGCCTTGTGTAATTGCAAAAGCACCCCCCTGGCGCGCATCTCTTTTAAGCCACCGTCCGGTTTAAACCAGCCCCAGGCCTGGCAAACCGCGCGGGAAATCTGAAGCCGGCTGACCGTAGGACTTTGGGCGATGATCCGGCGGACTGTTTCCAGGTCGTCCCGGGTAACCAGTCTCCCGGAGAGCAGGCGGGGAAAATCTTCTTCACGCACGCTTTGCACCCCGCATTTTATACGACATTAATACATCATCAGGGATGTTCCAAGGGTGAAAGCGTTCCAGGTGTTCAGGCACACCACCTGCTGCGGCACAGGCGTCCAGATAATAACGCAGATAAGCTACCGGATTTAACCCGTGTAAGATAGCAGTCTGGAGCACAGTAAGGCAAACCGCGGCAAAAAGACTGCTCCAGTCGGCAAAGGAGCCAAAGTAGTTTTTGCGTCCCAGCGCAATCCGGCGTAAAGCTCTTTCCGCCCGGTTGTTGTCCATGGGCACTTCGGGGTGCCGGACGAATACGGTGAGTCCTGGCCAGTGTTTTTGGGCGGATGTCAGTACCCGGCGCTGCTTATAGTGCAGATTGGGGTTGGTAAGTTCGGCGGCAATATCCCCGGCCATCTTGTTGATGGCTTCCTCCAGTTCCCGCTGGGCTTCGGATTCCTTAGATTCCAGACGCCGGCGGTTTAAACGATAGATTTCGGCAATGCGCTTTTTCCACAGGTCTACCCAGGGCTGTAACTGTTGAAAAGACTTTCCGGCATTGATAAAATCCCGCCGGAAATGCGCCCAGCAAACCGAAACCACCAGTTCGGGAATCATTTTGGCCAGTTTGCTGTAGGCGCTGAAGCGGTCGGCAACCAAAAAGCCCCGTACTTTTTCGCCCAGATGGGCCAGCGGTACCTTGCTCGAACGGGAGGGATCAAAGATGTAAAGGATCACTTTGGGGGAAGCAAAAACCCACATCCAGGCCAGGAAGTTACTCTTCTCCGGCCGCCGGATAAAGCTCATCCAGCCCGTTTCGTCCACATTCCACAGCCCTTCTTTCCGGCTGACGGCAGCCAATGACTGGTACAGCGGGATGAGCAGCTCCAGTAACCTTTTGAATGCCCCGGTAACTGAGCCGCTGGAAAGGGTTGCCCCCTGCATACCCAGGATGGTGAGCGCCCTTTGCAGGGGAAGGGCGAAGATGTATTTGAGCACCACCAGTAAAGACAACAGATTATGGCTGAATTTGCTCTTTTCGATCGCCTGGGGAGGGCGCGGCGCTGTAATGAACCGGCTCCCATCACAGTTGCAGGTGCGCTTTAGCCGTTCGCGGACATATTCCACCCGGAAAAGTTCCACCCTGACCTCAACCTGGGTAGAGTTCTCCGTAAAAGGGACGGGGTCATGTTCCTGGCCGCAGGTGGCACAGGAGCGCTGATCCTCGGGCACCTTGATTTCTACCCGGAGGACAGGCAACTCCTCGGGAATTTTACGTCCGTGCCCTTTATGTCCTGGTTGAGCGCCCCGATTTCTTTTCCGGGGAAGATGCCGAAGGTTATCCAAAGGGGCATCCGGTGTACTTTCGTTTGGTACCTCCGGGGAGACAGGTATCGGTTGGGCTTTTTCCTCCGGTTGGTTTGTTTCGTCCCTGGCCGTCTTTTCCGAAGAACGGCCGAAAAGCATATCCGCGTATTTGTTATTTTTCCCGGTCAACCGCTCGATCTCCATGGCCAGCCGCTTGTTCTCTTCGGTAAGACGGGCAATCTCTTTCTCCTTTTCTTCCAGCTGGAGGATAAGCGGGCATTTATCCGGGAGCGGGCATTGCAGATGAAAATACCTTTTTTCAGTTGGGTCATTCCACTGCTCTAACGGTTTCATAACCAAATTATATGGTAAAAAAGAAACCGTCACCACTCGCATTTATTGGTATTTTGCCTGCTGTAGATTGATTTTAGCTGAACGAGAATGATTATCTGGATATCTTATAGGCTAAGGCTTTTTCCCCTGGAGAAATACCGGGTTTACTGAATGATTACGAGCTATAATTTGTTAAAATGAAAAATAAAAAGCTGGTAATGGGAATTATATTCATCCTGTGTATTATTTTCCTTTTAAACGGCGCAAAACTTTCACAGTGCCTTATTTTTCAAATATCCGTAGATCAAGCAATCGAGCACCATGAATAACTCGCATTATGATTACTTTTGATCCTTCAATCCTAAAAATGGTTCTATAATTGCCATAGATAAAATGACGATACTCTTCTCCTATTTCTTGTACTTCAGGAATGACAGGGCAACACATGGGGAAATCTTCCAACGTATCAATTTGTCTCTCTATTTCCTTAACCCATTTGATTGCCGCTTCCTTATTATCTCGTGCAATATATTCAAAAATCTCCTTTATATCAGACTCAGCTATCCTGGTAATTTCAACCCGATACTTTTGCACTATGTTTGAACTCCTTTAGAAAATCTCGGGCCGGTCGAGTATTTTCTTTCTTCACTTCTGCTTCAGCCTCGTTTAATAAAACACCAAGATTTAATGCTTTTAGTTTCTTCTCAAAAACTTCTGCGTCAAGCAAAACAGCATCAGGTTTTCCATTAACAGTGATAATGATTGGGCGGCCGGTGCGGTGTATTTGCTCAAAAACCTCACGAGTTTTTTTCTTTAAATCAGAAACTGATTTAAAGTCTTCTGTAAAACTCACAGACATCTTATTTCACATCCTTTTCAATACTATATTTAATACTAATTATAGTGCCATTATTTAAACATAAAGTCAACCGTTATTTTTCAAATCTATCATTTATTCTAAAATAAGCTTGACTATGAAGTATTTGTAGAAGAAGTACAGGTTGCGGCAAGTGTTAAAGAAGGGGGAAAAAAGGAAAAGCCGCCATTGAAGTAGCCTTAAAACGCGCCAAAGAATTAAACCTAAATTACCTGGTAGTGGCTTCAAGCATCGGCCGTACAGCAGAAAACTTTTTAAACCGCCAAAACAGGAATAATATCGAGGTGGTATGCGTTACTTATCACGCCGGCTTTGCTACCCCTGGACAAACTACCATGTTACCGGAGGTTAAAAAGAAGCTGGAAGATGGAGGCATAAAGGTTTTAACCACCACGCATTTGTTAGCCGGTGTTGACCGGGCCCTAAAGAATAAATTTAACGGGATATATCCGGCCGAAATAATAGCTTACACCCTGCGGATTTTAGGCCAGGGGGTTAAAGTAGGGGCGGAAATTGCCTGTATGGCTTTAGATGCCGGATTAGTTCCTTATGGTGAAGACATTATTACCATTGCCGGCAGCGGTAAAGGAGCGGATACTGCTCTTGTTATCCGGCCCGCCTACTCAAATTATTTTTTTGAAACAAAAATAAAGGAAATTATTTGTAAACCCCGCGCGTTTTAAAGAGCGAATTCAACTGGTATCCATATCATGAGACCCCTGTTTTTGCCGGACACGAATAGCTGCCTCGCTGACGGAGATGGTTGCTCCTGTCTCAAGGCTGCTACCTTAATTTCCATGAATTTTGGAGCATCCTTGTCCTCTACTCCACTAGCTCAGAGCCAGTGGTAGTTCAACCTGTTCACCGGTGGCTTCATTAATAACCAGAAGTTTGCCCATATTCTCACGCCTTAGTTGCTCATTTGCGTTTAGCAATTCAATACCGTAAATTGTTCCATCCGAAGCTATGTCTACGATCAACTCCTCACTGACCCGAATACTTTCTACTTCGTCACTTTTTTCACGAAAGCGAATGTAAGCGATGTTATAACGGGGATCATATGTGAATCTCATCCTTTACTCTCTCCCTTCCTAGTGCTCAAAAGTAACGGGTAATAACTGTGATAACCAGCCATTCATCGCCCTCCCGAACAGCATAGGTTTCTACCTGTTTGGATTTGTAATGCTTACCACGCCATTCCCTGTCAAACGGGAAGTTACGTCGAAAGCCGCTGCGTCCAAACCTGGCTGGAAACCTTTCTCCCTGTTTAACTGAAGCACTAACTTCGTCTTCGGTAGCGCCCCGTTCTGCCATCTTCTCTCGGGCATGCGGGTGAAAACGAACTACCATCCTTCAGTCTCCTTTTACCATATTAAAGTCCTAACAAATACCTTTCATAACTAAAAAAGTCTCTCGCCTTCCCCAGGTTCAATCATATCACACCTAAGCAAAATAAACGATCTTACAGAAAAAGAGGGCTCTTCCAATTATATCTTCAGTAATTTAATTATGATTTTACGGCTATTACGGATATAGCTATATTTCTTTTTCATACTCTATTATACACCTTAAATAAGGTTATTTTTTGCCTGAATTTCTTTATCCATTATAGTCAAGAACAGTTCATTTTTTTAAACATTTATTCTTCGGGTAAATTGTTATTTGCTTAAAAAACAAGATATCATTAAAATAAAGATAGCCTAAAAATAACGATAATTTTTAGCTCCCTATTTTATTTTGTAGGGGCGTTAAATTTAACGCCCCTACGGCGGAGGTTTAAATAGGTTAAAATGGAAACTGTCCTTCCCCCTTGTACTGATGCCTGCCCGGTCAAGACTGACGTCCGGGGTTATCTGTCTGCAATTGCCGAAAGAGATTACCTTAAGGCTTATTATTTAATTAAAGAGCACAATCCTTTTCCCGCTGTTTGTGCCTGGATATGCCCGCATCCTTGCGAAGGTTCTTGCCGCCGGGGCGCGGTGGATGAGCCTTTGGCCATAAGAGATTTAAAACGTTTTGCGGTGGAAAAGGGGCGGGAAACATGGAAAAGCCCTAAAAATAAGCCGGGAAAGATCAGCCCCCCATACCCCTTAAGTCAAAAGGTGGCGGTTATTGGTGCTGGCCCCGCCGGACTTACCGCGGCTTATGATTTGGCCTGTAAAGGATACCCTGTTACCGTATACGAAAAATACCCTGCCCCAGGAGGACAATTCTTTTCTTCCTTACCCGCTTACCGTCTTCCCGCGGCTGCTTTAACCCAGGACCTGGAGGATATTTTGGCCTGCGGGATGGAAATCAAAGCCGGGGTTGAAGTTGGAAAAGACATTAGTTTTCAAGAGCTTTACGCAAACTATCAGGCCTTAGTAATTAGCGTGGGGCTTTCAATGAGCCGCAAATTAATAGCAGGCTGGAAGCCTGCCCTACCGCTTCCGGAATTTGACCACCCTGAAGTGTGGTTGGCTTTACCCTTTTTGCAGGCCGTCAAACAAGGAAAATCGCTAAAGTTAAATAAAAATGTACTGGTGATTGGTGGAGGAGGGGTGGCTTTAGACGTAGCCCGGACGGCCATTCGAGTTGGGGCAGAAAAGGTATCCCTGATTTGTCTGGAAAAGCGCGAGGAAATGGTGGCCCCGGCCGAAGAGATTGAAGAAGCTTTAAAGGAAGGAGTCCAAATTATCCCTGGGTACGGTCCCAAAAAAATTCTATTTGCCGGCGGTAAAATTACCGGTATGGAAATAAAAAAAGTTCATTCAATTTACGATCAAAACGGTAACTTTAATCCGGTCTTTTTTGAAGATAAAACAAATATTGTTCCCGGTGCTACCATTATTTTGGCTATCGGCCAAACAACAAACTTATCCTTTTTAGAAGATAGCCCCATTAAGTTAAATGAAAACGGCTGGCTGACGGCCGATAAAAATACTCTGGCCACCAGTCTGGCGGGTGTTTTTGCCTGCGGGGAAGTAGTTGCCGGAGCCGGACCGGCTATTTCGGCCATTGCCAGTGGCCACCGGGCGGCAGACTCGGTACATTCTTATTTACAAAATCATTCTTTTTCTTTTAACCATGACCAACAAATAAAAGTAATTGGGAGTTTGCCTTTAGAAACAGCAAAACTTATTCCACCTTTTACCCGGCAAAAAATTTGGTCTTTTGATACCTTTGGAAAATATGTTTATGAAGAAAGGGCGGCCGTTACTGAAGCCCACCGCTGTTTAAGTTGTGGCCTAGGAGCAGAAATAATCAGCACGCAATGTTCTTTATGTATTAACTGCCTGCGCGTTTGCCCTTATCACGCGCCTGTGGGTCAAAACCAGTTACAAATACCACCAGAAAACTGCCTGGCTTGTGGTCTTTGTGCTTCTGTTTGCCCAAGTAAAGCAATTACCTTAAAAGGCCTTCCTGAAAATGAAGTTTTAGCTCTTTTGCAGCCACTACCACCGGCCCAGGACCCGGCCCTGGCTATTTTTATTTGCCGCCACGCTTTGGCCAAAGCTAATTTACCGTTAGATTTTAAATTAATGCCCGGTTTTAAAAACTCATGTTTAATAAAGCTGCCTAGTGTTGGGGCCTTAAAGTTGTTTTGGCTGCTAGCCGCCATAGAAAACGGTTTTGCCGGGGTAATTGTAATTAGCTGCCCTAAGCCTGCCTGTCAACATTCGGGTAGCCTAAATCTGGCTGAAAATCAGGTAAAACGGGCTAAAGAAATATACACCACCGTAGGCATAAACCCGGCGCGGCTTTTATTTTTATCTTCAGAAGAGACGGCTCTTACGACAAAGTTAACTGCTTTTGCCGGGCAGTTAAAATCACTTGCGCCAAAACATCAGCCAGCAAGCGCCCCGCCACTACCGCCTCCACCGTAGAGTTATTTACATTCCCTATTTCTACTATTAATATGCCGGGGTGCAAAAATTGATTATACCTGCCCTCTTTAACCTCTACTCCAAGACATAAACCAGGATATTTTTCCTCTATTTCACGGGTTAATGTTTTAGCCAACTCATAGTTTTGTTGCCAGGTTGGAAAAGGAGCCCGGGCGTCAGAACCAACCACAAAAAAAAGAGGGGCTGCTTCCTGACCGTTAACTTTAACCAGGCTATTTTTACGGTTTTTTTTAACGTCCCGGTGAATATCAAGAAGTAATACCAATTCAGGGTAGGTGGCTATTAACTCTCTTACGGTTTCTTCTGATTTTAAGTAAGCCAGATTATACTTTTCATCGTGTATTTTATCTACGTGTATTGTTTTAATGGCGTATTTATTTTCCAGCTCCTCCTTAATAGCCGCTCCTACGGCTGTCACCCCCCCGCCCTTGCCATCCAGGCGCTCTTTCCCGTCGGTACGGGCATAAGTTTCTCCCGTATGGGTATGATAAATGGCCACTAGAGTATCTTGGGATAAAGGGAGAAAAGCAGGAAGTTTTAGCTCTGTTTTTAGCCCGGGATTTGGGTTAGCCATTACCGGAGCAACCTGATTCGTCTTTAACAGGGCCAAAAACGGTATTTGCGCTTTTAAAAAAGAATCTAAATCTTGCCTGTCCACGTAAAAAGGTTTTAAAGTATGGGCTACAATAGTTTGCACGGGGGTATTTATCCGGTAGCGGCCTTGATTCTGGTCAACTAATGCCATGGTTGGTATGACCGTGGTCAAAATATTTCTGGCGTTGTTTTTATTACGGAATAAAAAACTATAGATACTATTAGGTTCCCATGCGGCCAAGGACCAGGAAGTAAATAGGTGGTAATTGGAAATGATAAATATAAAGGCACCTAAAAATACTATCGTACCTAAAGTTAGCCTGCGGCGGTAACTTTTATCCCAAAAAAAACGGTGGTAGCGAAAAGTAAATAAAAATTTTCTTCCAAACATAAAAACCCCTCCCGGTCAACTCTTAAATATAAATATGTCCAGGAAAGGTTTTTTATGTTAAAAATTAAAACAGCCTACAATGCTTTTACCTGAGCATTGTAGGCACTAAAGTATCAATTAGCCCGATAATAAAAGCAGATATAAGTGCGCCAATTATAGAAACACTAAGCAGTCCCGGAATAATAAATTGCGCTAAATAAATTACCACCGCCGCCGCCACAAAACCAACTATTCCTTTGCTTTGCGGCGATATACGTGTTCCCAATAAAATTTCGCCTACATAACCAAGTAAGGCAATCACGGCAGCAGCAATCAGGGCTCCTAAAAAACCCCCTTTAACCATAAAGCCAGGAGAAATCCAACTTACCACTATTAGAACCAGGGCAGAAACAACAAAGCGAATTATTACTCCCACCCATTGCATAAAGAAATCACCTCCTTTTTAAGCTAAACTTAGCTTTAGCAAAAAAGCGCTATTGTATACCTATTTTTTGTTGTTGACTAATTGCCAATCGCCAATAAGTAATAATAAAGACAAGGGGACGGTTCTCTTGTCTTTATCGCTTTTCCGTTCTCAGACTGAATATTTGTATTTATTTTTCCTCCAGGTCTTTCTCTTCATAACGGGCCAGGGTAAATAGCATATCGGCTAAACGGTTAAGGTATTTTAAAATATTTTCGTTAGGCAGCAGATTATCCTCTTTTAGCCTTACTGCTCTCCTTTCTGCTTTTCTAACCATACAGCGGGCTAAATCTATAGCGGCGGCACTACTTGAGGCTCCCGGAATAATAAAGGCTTTAGGCATTTCCGTAATGCTCTCCAGTTCATCTATAATACCTTCCAACTGCTGAACCATTTCTTCTGTAACCACCTGGTTTTTTTGGGCGTACACCGGGTAGTTTTCTTCGGGAATGGCCATTTCCGCCGCCGGAATAAACAGGGCCTTTTGTGCCTGGAATAAGATACCCTGGACTTTCTTTTTTTGCGTTAAGGCCCTGGCCAGACCTAAGGCCGAAACAGCCTCATCTATCATCCCGTATGCTTCGCAGCGAGGATGAGACTTTGGCACCCTTTCCCCGTAAAGTAAACTTGTCTCCCCTTGATCGCCCTTTTTATTAAATGTTTTCATTTCTTAGCCCTTCCTTTTTCAATTTATTTTTTATTTAATTTTTATTTAATTTTTACGTAAACTATTTAAGATATTTTTTATTTTAGGCTTAAAATCCTTCTTTTTTAAAAATTTATTGCCAAATCAGCATATTATGATTATAGTTTATAATTACAATAAAGCAATATTGTGCTATAATAACAGCAAAATAATCCCGCCGGAAAAGATAAAATAATATAGCTTACTGGTTATACCTGTATAATTACAGAGGAGTTCCCCATGGAAACGTTCGTTCCCGCCATAAAGAATGAAAATCTATTTTCGAGGGAGATGGCTTTATGTTTGGTTTACCTGTAAATCATAAGACGGCAGGTTTTTATAAAATAAACCCAGAAGCATTAGGAAAAGGATGGTTTGAACTAGGTCCTATCCGTCCACCCAGTGAGGGTAAAGACTGTTCTTTGTTAATTAGGGTAATTAGAAACTGCCCCTGGAATCGCTGTGAATTTTGCCGCACTTATAAAGGTGAACGTTTTTCCTACCGCAGCGCCGAAGAAATAATAGATGACATAAATATAGTAAAATCAATTGCCGAAGAAATTAAAAAGGCATCGTGGGCCATTGGTTTTGGTGGAAAAATAAACGAAAAAGTAATAACTGTTTTAATTGATAGCAATCCTGAAATTTACCATAATTATAATGATGGCTTAGAAATACGGCAGCAAAAATTAAACAGTTTAATTAGTGTGGCTAACTGGCTTTCTTCAGGCGGCCGGACGGTTTTTCTTCAGGACGCAGATGCTCCTCAAATGCGCACTCCAGGGCTTTTAGAAGTTTTAAAATACCTTAAAGATAATTTTCCTGACGTTGAACGCATAACTTCCTATACCCGCTCCAAAACTATGGTCAGAAAAACAGCAGAGGAATTACAGCAACTGCAGCAAGCAGGCCTTACCAGGCTTCATATTGGTTTAGAATCGGGCTGTGATGAAGTTTTAAAAGAGATGAAAAAAGGAGTCAGCGGCGAAGAACACATCATAGCCGGTAAAAAAATAAGGGAAGCCGGCATATCTCTCAGTGAATATTACATGCCTGGCCTAGGGGGTAGGAAGTATTCCGAAAAACATGCTATAGATTCAGCTTATGTACTCAATGAAATTAATCCTGATTTTATTAGAATAAGAAGCCTGGTACCCCGCCAGGGTTCCCCGCTTCACGAGCGGGTGCAAACCGGTGAATTTGAATTACTCTCCGAAGATGAAGTAATATCGGAAATAGGCTTATTTGTTGAAAACCTTAAGTGTTCTTCATACCTGGCCAGCGACCAAATGTGCAACTTGCTTTGGGAAATTGAAGGTCAGCTTCCTAAAGACAAGCCAACTATAATTAAAATAATAAATAATTATTTACAAAAACCTTTATGGGAACGGTTAAAAATGCAGTTAGAACGCCGGCTTTACTCGTATTTGGCTATTTGCGGTCATTTAAATGAAAACTTTAATTTTATGATAAAAGAAGCAAATACAGCAATAAACACCAATGCTCCTGATGCCCAGCAAAAGGTTGATGTATTGCTGGCGGCGGTTAAACCTGCTTTTATTTAAAAAAGGGAGGGGTTTTGAATATGGTAAGATTTCCCTGGTGGACTGAGGCGCAAAAAGAGTTGGCCGATGAATTAGAAAAATTTGCCGACGAGAAAACATCGGAAGCACAAGAATTGGTCTGGCGGCGAAAGTATCCATACCAAATAATCAACGAAATGGGCCAAAGAGGCTGGTTAGGAGCTATTATTCCCGAGGAATACGGTGGTAATTTAAGTAAAATGGGATATACAGGTTCATGTATGGTTATGGAGCAGATTTCACGAATTAGCCTGGTTAATATGCAATATATCGTTACTATGTGCAATGCTTATATGATCTTAAAATTTGGAAGCAAAGCCTTAAAAAAAGAATTTTTACCTAAAATGGCCATGGGAGAAATACTGGCGGCCTTAACCGTAACCGAACCTTATGCCGGGAATGACTCCGCCGGGATAGAAACAACCGCGCGCCAAGAAGATGGGGCTTATATTCTTAACGGAAAGAAAAGGTTTATTACGGCGGCTGGTGCCTCAGACATTTACGTAATTTTGGCCAGAACCAGTGAGGACCCGGAAGCAATTAAAAAACACAATCACCTAAGTATGTTTATCGTTGAAAAAGATACGCCTGGATTTACCATTGAGCGGATTAATGAACTAACCGGTTTTGATAATATGTATAACGCATATTTAGATCTCCATGAAGTAAAGGTAACTACAGATAGGGTAATTGGTAATATTGGTGATGGTTGGGAAATACTAATGAGTATGGTCAATTACGAACGGCTTCTTGCTTCGGCAAGCGCCCTTGGTCCCATGGGAGAATCTTTAAGGTATGCCAACTTTCACCTACAGCGGCGTGTTCAATTTGGACAACCCACCTTTGATTTACCTACCAACCAGTTTAAAGTAGCCGACATTATAATTCGTTACCACACCGCCAGGCTTTTAACCTATTATGCAGCCTATCTTTTTGATCTTGGTCAGTTGCCCATTATGGAAGTTTCTATTGCCAAATGTTTTAATGCGGACGAAGGCTTAAAGCTTTATACTGACGCTATTCAATGTATGGGCGGGGATGGGGTTACCAAGTTTTATCCGGTGGAGTCTTTTTTAAGAGACGGCAAAATAGTCCAGCTTGCCCCCTCCACCAGCGACATTATGCGGTTAATTTTACCTAGATTTGGGGCCAGAGTTTTTACTTCCGAGCTAAGGCCTCCCCGCCGGCAAATGCATAAAGAATTAAATGTTCCCGTTACGGTTGGTTACTACGGAAAAAAACCTGCCTCTTTATCAAATAAGGAAGTTACTAAGGCGGATTTACTTAACTTACTGGCGGAAAATTATAAAGTAAATCCCGGCCTTTACATGCACCGGGAAGATATTAAAGAAGAACTGATTATAGAAGATAATAAACTAAATGAGTTGCTGAAAAGCTTAGAAAATGAGGGGTTAGTAAAACTTTTCCGCCGCGGTAAAGAGAACATTGTTTTAGCCAGGGCCACCTTGGATGGTTTGCGGACGGCTAAGCCTCTAGGGGAATATAAATGGTTTCCGGCCTGGGTTGATCAAAAAGATATTTTTTAACGGAACAAAGGGGAGAAAGACAATGGGACGGCTCTCCTGTCTTTCTCCATTATCTTTCTTCGAGGGAAGACAAGAGAACCGTCCCATTGTCTTTCATGGGGCATGTTGCCTGGTTAGCAATTTCTTCTATTGCTTTTGCTACTGTTTTGATTTCATCCAAGGTGTTAAAATAACCGGGGCTCAATCTCACTGTTCCCTGCGGAAATGTGCCTATGGTTTGGTGGGCCAAAGGAGCACAATGCAAGCCGGGGCGGCACATAATCTGGTATTTTTCTTCCAACTGAACGGCTACTTCGGAAGGAGTAAAACCGGCAATATTAAAAGAAACCACCGAAAGCTGGGGTTGAGGTGTCAACTGGCCTGAGCTATAAACTGTAACCCCCTTGATATTCCTTAAGCCCGCCCGCAAAGCCTCTGCCAGGTTATTTTCATGTTTATAAATTTGGGAAATCCCCCGGTCAAGCACAAAACGAACGCTTGCTTTTAAACCGGCCAGACCTGCTGTATTGGGAGTCCCGCTTTCATATTTATCGGGTAAAAAATCTGGTTGGTGCGTAAACTCAGAATAGCTGCCCGTACCCCCATATACTAAAGGCTTAAGCTTTGCCTCGCACCCTTCCCGAATATAAAGCCCTCCTGTTCCGGGAGGGCCATAAAGTCCTTTATGACCTGAAAAGGCCAGAAAATCAACTCCAAAAGCCTCAACATTAATGGGGCAGCAACCGGCTGTTTGGGCCGCGTCAACCGCGAAAAGTATTTTATGGTCGCGGGCAATCTCGCTGATTTTAGATATGGGCTGAATTGTACCGGTAACATTTGAAGCATGATTTAAAATGATCAGCCTGGTATTTGGTTTTATCGCCCGGGCTACCTCTTGAGGAAAAAGAACACCTGCCGGTGAACAGTTAACAATAGTTAGCTCAATTCCCTTTTCTTTTATGGCTTGTAAAGGGCGCATTACCGCGTTGTGCTCCATGCTGCTGGTAATTACGTGATCACCGGCAGAAAGCACCCCGTTAATGATTAAATTTAAAGCTTCGGTAGCATTTAGGGTAAAAATTATCCGTAAAGGATTTTCAACTCCAAAAAGTTCAGCCAGCATTTCCCGGGCCTCATAAACAAGACGACCGGCTTCAATAGCTAAACGATGGCCGGAACGACCAGGACTGGCCCCAATATGGCGCATAAAATAGTTCATGGCCTGGCATACTTCCTCTGGTTTAGGATAAGAAGTAGCGGCATTATCAAGGTAGATCATCTTTAATTTAAATCCCTTCCCGGCCCGAATAAAGCTCGTCTAAGTTTTCCAAAGCGGACTGTAAAGCCAAATCGCTGCTAAATTCCAGTTCTTTTTGGAGCGAGCCCTGAATTTCCGGAGGTTGACGGTTAAAATCCATGGCCTGGTTTAATTTCAACTGATAATCAAGCGGTAAAGCATTTACGGGTATTTTATCCTCAACCCGTAGTAATTTATGGTTGTAGCCTAAGGGGCCTTCGTAAACAGCTAAGTTATCTTTTCGAAGACCAAGATGACGGTAATTCTGGTGTTCGGAGCAAAATTTATTTTGCTTTTGCCGCAAAACCAAAAGGTTTCCCGTTGCCTCTACCTCCCAAAATTCGTCTGGGGGATATTTCTCTTTTAAAGCAGTAAGACCCAAGCCCAGAATTTCTTTTGGCGGAGGACCCCAGTAAGTTATTTGAACATCCTGACAAAGGTACTCAATTTCCTGGCGCACCGAAGTATTGCTTTGGACTTTAAAATTTTCATCCCGGTTAAAAACAGGTAAAATTGGCTTTAAAGAGGGATGAGCAAAGGTACTTAAAGTAAAGTACACTCCTGTGGCCACAGCAATAGCGATAAATAAAACGGCACTTCCCCAAAGAATTTTTTGGCGCATGATAAGCATCCTTTCCTTTTTTTGTTATTATTATTGCCTGTTTTTGCTTTATCATACGCCTATTTGGTCGTTAGTCGTTGGTCGTTAGTCGTTAGTCGTTGGTCGTTAGTCGTTAGTCGTTGGATAAGTTTTCCTAACCACTAACCACAACATTCACGTAGACTTCCTGCACCTCGTCATGTTCCTCTAAAGCATCCAACAGCCGGATTAACCGGTCAGCTTCCGCCTCACTCAAGTCTACGGTACTTTTGGGAATCATGGTAATATCAGCCTCAATTAAAGGAATATTATGGGCCAACAATTTATTTTTAACGGCTTCAAAATCTTCCGGAGCAGAAATAACTTCAAAACTGTCTTCGGCAACCTTAACATCCTCTGCTCCTGCTTCCATCGCCAGCAAAAGCAGTTCGTCTTCTTTAACTTTATCCTTTGGCACAACCAGCAGACCTTTTTTGTCAAACAACCAGGAAACGCAGCCGGTTTCCCCTAAACTCCCTCCGTGACGGGAAAAAAGAAATCTAATTTCACCTGCCATCCGGTTCCGGTTGTCCGTCATAACCTCACACATTATAGCGGCTCCACCTGGTCCATAACCCTCGTAAATAATTTCTTCATACTGTTTTCCGGCTATTTCTCCGCTTCCCTTTTGAATGGCCCGCTGAATATTTTCCAAGGGAATGTTTGCTTCTTTAGCCTTTGAAATGGCTAATCGTAAGCGGAAGTTTGCCTCAGGGTCACTACCCCCCATTCGGGCAGCAACTATAATTTCCCGGGATAAACGGGCAAATATTTTCCCTCTTTGGGCGTCTACCCTTTCTTTTTTTCTTTTAATAGTTGACCATTTGGAATGTCCGGACATGTTCCATCCCCCCAAAGCCGGTAATGAAAACAGCTAAAATATCCTTCGTGACAGGCAACGCCGGTTTGCTCCACCTTTACAAGCAGCGTATCATGGTCACAGTCAAACAAAATTTCCTTTACTTTTTGGAGGTGACCGGAAGTTTCTCCTTTGTGCCAAAGTTGCCGGCGGCTCCGGCTCCAAAACCAGGTTTCTTTTGTGACCAGGGTACGCTCCAAGGCTTCCTGGTTCATATAGGCCACCATTAAAACAGTATTTGTCTTGCTGTCCTGGACCACCACCGGAATTAAACCGTTCGCGTCAAACTTCAAACTATTCACATCCGTAAAAGTCATTAACCTAATATATCTCCTTATGATCCGGAAGCAAGGGAAGCAAAAAGAACGTCCCCTTGCTTCCTTATAATCTGACCGGAATGCCTTTTTCCTTTAAATATACTTTTGCTTCCCGAATGCTGTACTCCTCGTAATGAAAAATAGAGGCCGCCAGGGCAGCATCGGCTTCTCCTTCGGTTAGACCTTGGGCAATATGTTCCAGGGTACCTACCCCTCCGGAAGCAATTACCGGTATGCGCACTGCCCGGGCAATAGTCCTGGTTAAAAGTAAATCAAAGCCGTCCTTCGTTCCGTCCCGGTCCATACTGGTAAGTAAAATTTCTCCGGCTCCTAAAGCATACACTTTTTGCGCCCAGGCCACCGCGTCAAGACCGGTAGGTGTTCGCCCTCCGTTAATATAAACCTCCCATTTTAACGGGCCGGTCTTTCGGGCGTCAATAGCCACCACAATACACTGGCTACCAAAACAATTCGAGGCTTCGGCAATTAACGCCGGGTTTTTTACCGCCGCGGTATTAATGGAAACCTTATCCGCCCCGGCCGTTAGAATATCCCGAATATCTTCCAGGGAAGAAATTCCTCCCCCTACCGTGTAAGGGATAAAAACTTCCCCGGCCGTGCGGTAAACCATATCTAAGACTGTTTTTCTGCCGTGCGCTGAGGCCGTAATATCCAAAAAGACAAGCTCATCAGCGCCTTGTTGGTCGTAAAAAGCAGCCAGCTCAACCGGGTCGCCGGCATCACGTAAATTAATGAATTTAGTTCCTTTAACCACCCGTCCTTCGGTAACATCCAGGCAAGGAATAATCCTTTTCGTTAACATGATTTCAGCCTTTCTTTTTATCACTAACCAATTGCCAGGGCTTCAGTTAAAGTTATAGTACCAGCATAAAGGCACTTACCCAAGATTACGGCTTCTACTCCTAAAGGCTCTAATTTTTTTAAGGCGCGTAAATCATCAGCCTCACGAATACCCCCGGCAGCAATAATCTTTAAATCAGTTGCTTTGGTTAATTCTTCAATGGCCGCTAGATTTGGACCTTTTAAAGTCCCGTCACGCCAAATATCGGTAAAAATAACCCTTTTTATCCCCAACGTTTCTACTTCACAGGCTAACTCCAAGGTACTTTTTTTACTTAAAACTCCCCAACCTTCAATGGCCACTTTACCCTCGCGCGCGTCTATCCCTACGATCACCTTTTCCCCAAATTGAACGCATGCTGCCGCAACCAAGGAAGAGTTGATAATGGCCGCAGTTCCCAAAATTACCCGGCTTACCCCCATATTTAATAACCGTTCAATCACTGCTATTTCTCTAATTCCACCGCCCAATTCAACCGGAATACTTACGGTGGATAGTATTTTTTCAATTACCTTTAAGTTTTTTAACCCCCCGGCAAAAGCGCCATCTAAATCTACGATGTGCAACCAACTGGCTCCTTCTTCTTCCCACCGTGCGGCTACTTCTACCGGGTCATCAGCGTAAATTGTTTCATTATCCAGACGTCCTTCTACCAGGCGGACGCATTTACCTGCCCGCAGGTCAACAGCCGGAATTATTAACATTGGCTACTATCCTCCCAAAGTTTTTCAAAATTTGAAGCCCCATAGTACTGCTTTTTTCAGGGTGGAATTGAAGGGCAAAAAGATTATTCTTACTGATCATAGAAGTAAAATTTAAACCGTATTCAGTTAAACCGCTAACCAGGGTTTTATCTGCCGGTTCAACGTAAAATGAATGCACAAAATAAAAATACGTTTTGTTGGCTATTTCTTCAATCAGGGGATTTAATTTAACAAAATCTACCTGATTCCAGCCCATGTGGGGCACTTTTAAATTATCCGGCAATTGGCGCACCCGGCCCGGAAAAATTCCCAACCCTTCACTGTAACCCCATTCCTCACTGGTTTCAAAAAGCAATTGCAGCCCTAAACATATACCTAGAAAAGGTTTGTTTAAAGATATAGCCTCCCTTACCACCTCATCCAGACCTTTATCTTTTAAGTTAGTCATAGCATCGGCAAAAGCACCAACTCCGGGCAATACCACTCCCGCAGCTTTTGCGGCCACCTTCGGGTCTTGGGTAATAGTTGCGCTTACCCCTACTTTTTCAAAACCTTTTTGGACGCTCCGCAAGTTTCCTCTGCCGTAATCAATAATCGCAATCACAAAATATCTCCCCTCGCGCTCTTACAAAATCCCCTTGGTGGACGGGACTCCTTGAATTTGCTCCTCCCGGCTTAAAGCTTCCCGCATGGCCCGGCCCAAGGCTTTAAAAATAGCTTCCAGGCAATGGTGGGTATTATGACCGGATAGGAGGCGCACGTGAAGGGTAAATTCCCCCTTGGCGGTTAAGGCCCGTAAAAACTCTTCCACCAACTCCGTATCAAAATCACCTACCCGCGGGTAAACATCCGCCTCGTAGGCCAGGTAACTTCTTCCGCTAAGATCTACCGCTACCATAGCCAACGCCTCGTCCATAGGAATCAGGGCCTGGCCAAAACGCCGGTAAACTAAATCCTTGCCCGTGGCCCCGCCGGCTTTTTTAATTGCCTGACCCAGGCATATTCCAATATCCTCAACGGTATGGTGGGCATCAACCTTAAGGTCCCCTTTAGCCTCTATTTCCAGATCAAAGGCCCCATGTTTAGCCCATTGACTCAAACAATGGTCCATAAACCCAATACCTGAATTTATCCGGTATTCCCCTTTTCCATCCAGATTCAGGCGCAAAAAAATATCCGTCTCGTTTGTTTGGCGCTTAATTTCGGCCGTTCTCATATCACGCTTACTTACCCCTCTCTCTTTGTTAAGGCCAGTTTTAACTTGGTTAAAAAGATTTCATTTTCCTCGCTCTGCCCCACCGTCACGCGCAAGCCCCTTTCCACCCCTTGCCCGGATACATCACGGATAAGCACTCCTTCTTCCAGTAAACCCTGGTGCAAGATGGAAGCCGGAACCGGCGTCCGGAAAAATATAAAATTAGCCGCGCTGGGAAAAACCTCAACCCCTGGTATATTACTTAACCCTTCACTTAAAATTTGCCGCCCCTGAATTATTTTTTTTACTACGGTTAAAAATTCAGCCCGGTAATATAATACCACACGGGCCGCCAATTGAGAAAATACATTTAAATTATAAGGCTGTTTTACGCGTAATAATTGCCGGACTACTGCCGGGTTACTTAAAAGATAACCCACTCTTAACCCGGCCATACCAAAAGCCTTGGAAAAGGTACGCAAGATAACCAGATTAGGGTATTCATCCAATAACGGGACACAGCTTTCTCCGCCAAATTCAATATAAGCTTCATCTACCACCGTCAGGGCCGCTGTTTCCTCTAGAACGCGCCTGATATCCTCTACCGGAACGGCATTACCCGTGGGGTTGTTGGGTGAACAGATGAAAATTATCCTGCTACCGGGATGCGCCGCCGCCTCGTTGATCCGTGATGCATCTATGGTAAAATCATTGCGGCGGGGCACTTCCACCGGCACTGCACCGGCAATAAGACTATGGACTTTATACATGGAAAAAGTAGGCGGAGTAATTATCACCCTGCCGCCGGAGGCGAAAGTTAATAACAAAGTTAAAATAACCTCGTCCGAACCGTTGCCAACCATTATTCCCGCCGGAGGAACCCCGGTAAAATCAGCCAGCATGGCTACCAGCTCATGTGAGCGCGGGTCAGGGTACCGGGTAAAAAGATATTCGTGCACTTGCGTTTTTATTTTTTCTAAAACCTCCCCGGGAAAAGGAAAGGGGTTTTCATTTGCGTCAAGCCTGATCGCGTCATTCAGCCTTGGCACGTCATAAGGTGTCATTTCTTTTAGCTCCGGGCGCAGCAAAGAAGACAAATTAAAAGACGTCATCATTTTGCTCCATTCTTATTTTTACCGCCTGAGCGTGGGCCGTAAGGCCCTCGGTCAAGGCCAACCGGATAATTTTTGGGGCCTCCTGAATTAAAGCCTCTTGCGGGTAAGCAATTACACTTGACTTTTTAAGAAAAGTAGCCACATTTAAAGACGAATAAAACCTGGCTGTCCCTCCGGTAGGCAAAACATGACTTGGCCCGGCCAAATAATCTCCTGCTGCTTCAGGGGAGTATGAACCTAAAAAAACGGCCCCCGCATTGACAACATACTCTAACCATGATAGGGGCGTTAAATTTAACGCCCCTATCATCAGTTCCAGGTGCTCAGGCGCAAAACAGTTGGCCAGGGCAAAGGCTTCTTTTAAGTCCTTGGTAATTACAATCGCCCCGTTTTCCATTAAAGCCCGGCTAATAATTTCTTTACGGGGCAAGGTGTTTATTTGCCGTTCGACCTCCTTGACTACGTTGGCGGCCAGCCGGGAATCAGGAGTTAACAGGATAGCTACGGCCTGGGAATCATGCTCCGCCTGGGCCAAAAGGTCAGCGGCAATATAGGGTGCCTTAGCTAGCTCGTCTGCAATAATTAAAACCTCGCTGGGACCGGCTAACAGGTCAATATCCACCTGGCCGTAAACAAGCTGTTTGGCCAGGGTTACGTAAAGGTTGCCCGGGCCTACAATCTTATCTACCGGCTTAATCGTTTCTGTTCCGTAAGCCAACGCCGCAACGGCCTGCGCTCCCCCCACCCGGTAAATTTCCTCTACGCCGGCTAAAGCCGCCGCTACTAAAACATGGGGGTTAACTTTTCCGTTTTCCTGCGGAGGGGTAACCAGGGCGATTTCTTTTACCCCGGCCACTTTAGCCGGCAAGACACTCATTAACACTGAGGAGGGATAGGCCGCCGTGCCGCCAGGAACATAAATGCCTACCCGGTTTAAGGGTCGGACCAACTGCCCTAAAAAAACCCCCAGAGCATTTGTTTCAAACCAGGAATTGGCTAACTGTTTTTGGTGAAAAGCAGTAATGTTTTCTTTGGCGCTTGCCAGAGCAGTCAGAAAAGATGAGGACACCTCCTGGTAGGCCGCCTTTATTTCTTCTTTTTCAACCGGTAATTGGTCCGCCGATAAATTTACCTGGTCAAACTCGCCGGTAAAACGTAAGAGTGCTTCGTCTCCTTCTTTTTCAACCGCCGCAATAATTTCCGCTACTTTTATTTTTATTTCCGGCGTTATTTTTTCTGACCGGTAACGGCCAAAAAACCGCGGGAAAAGCTCCCTTAAAGCCGGGTCATCACTAGTTATAATTTTTAACAAGATTATTTCACTCCAATCCGATCTACAAAAAAGGTAAGTTCTCAGGTTCATAGGGGCAAAGGCACAAAGTTTTTTTGCCAGACTTGCAGATCTCTATACGTTTTCATTTCCCTCCTCTGTGCCTTTGTGCCTGAGTAGTTACCTATTTGCTGCTTAGCTTTCTGATTAAACTGCTAAGCATTCGTTCTATATCAGGTGGATAGCCTGTAGGCAGTTAGGCTGTAGGAGGAAATTATGCACGACTAACAGCCTACAGCCTATAGCCTAAACAACCTGTTTTCATTTCCCTTTGTGCCTCTGTGCCTTTGCTCCTCTGTGCCTACCTAAAGTGCTTTACGGCCAATATCCCGCCGGTAATGCATCCCGTCAAAATGAATAGGTTTAATACCGGCGTACACTCTTGAGATGGCCAAAGCAATATTTTCTGCGGCGGCCGTAACCCCTAATACCCTGCCTCCGGCCGTAACCAGTTGACCGTTTTTAAAGGCCGTACCGGCGTGAAAAACTTCAATCCCTTCCGGCACCTGATCCAGGCAGGCAATTATTTTTCCTTTTCGATAGGCCCCCGGGTACCCCTCAGAGGCTAAAACAACCGTAATGGCGGCTCCATCAAACCACTGAATATTAATTTGAGCTAAACGCTTGGCCAAAACAGCTTCTATAATATCCAATAAATCAGTTTTCAGCAACATCAATAGAGGCTGAGCTTCCGGGTCACCAAACCGGACATTATATTCCAGTACCATAGGGCCTTTGGGGGTAATTATTAAACCGGCGTAAAGCACCCCGCGGTAAGGACGCCCTTCTCTGGCCAAAGCTTGAACAGTTGGTATCAGTACTTTATCTTTTACCTCTTGAAAAATTTCCGGCGTACATACGGGCGCCGGCGCATAAGCTCCCATTCCTCCCGTATTAGGCCCGGCATCGTTGTCGTAAGCCGGTTTATGGTCTTGGGCCGCCAGCATGGGAATTACCTCTTCCCCATCTGTAAAGGCTAGAATACTGACTTCCTCTCCCGTGAGGTATTCTTCAATTATTATTTGCTCCCCGGCTTCCCCAAAAGCCTTATCCACCATAATCGTTTGTACTGCCTGTAAAGCCTGCTCCCCCGTATGACAAACAATTACCCCTTTACCGGCCGCCAGGCCATCAGCCTTAACCACCCAAGGAGCGGGTGAGGAGCGGATATATTTTTGAGCCGCCAAAGGCTCATTAAAAACAGCGTAGCTGGCCGTAGGAATATTATATTTGGCCATAATTTCTTTAGCCAGAACTTTGCTTCCTTCTAGAGCCGCCCCTGAAGCAGTGGGTCCAAAAATATCAAGGCCGGCAGCCGTAAATATATCAAC
>JJNX02000018.1 GCA_000681355.2 Peptococcaceae bacterium SCADC1_2_3 | reverse complement strand
GGCTTGTGATAACATGTTAAAGATGCAGGCTGGAAGCCTGCACCACAAATAGTTACAGAATAATAAAAGGGTGGGTTATCTTGTTTAAAAAAGTAAACCATAATATGTTAAGGAAAAAGCGTCATTTAAGGGTAAGAAAAAAAGTATTTGGCACCACAGGTCGACCCAGGTTAAATGTTTACCGTAGTTTAAAGCATATTTACGCTCAGGTTATTGATGATACAAAAGGAGTTACTTTGGCCTCGGCCTCCTCTCTTTCCTTGGAATTAAAAGCAGGAAGGCAGAAAAAGAATAATAAAGAAACCGCGTTCCTGGTTGGCCGGTTGATTGCGCAAAAAGCAAGGGAAAAAGGACTTAATAAAGTTGTTTTTGACCGGGGCGGTTATATTTTTCACGGAAGGATTAAGGCTTTGGCTGATGCCGCCAGGGAGGGTGGCCTGGAATTTTAAAGCAAAGGGGAGAAAAGATTGTCGTCGTTTGATCCTGATAAGCCAGAATTGGCTGAGAAAATACTTTATATTAACCGCGTGGCGAAAGTAGTAAAAGGTGGCCGCCGGTTTAGTTTTTCGGTGCTTATGGCGGTAGGTGACGGTAAGGGTCAGGTAGGGGTTGGCTTAGGTAAAGCCGGTGAGGTACCTGAAGCTATTCGGAAAGGAATTGAGGATGCCAAAAAAAATATGCTTAGAATCCCCTTGTCGGGCACTACAATTCCCCACCAAGAGGTTGGTGAATTTGGGGCCGGAAAGGTGCTTTTAAAGCCTGCTTCACCAGGAACGGGCGTTATTGCCGGAGGAGCAGTGCGGGCTGTTTTAGAGCTAGCCGGGGTTAAGGATATTTTAACTAAGTCTTTAGGTTCCAATAACGCGAATAATATGGCCCACGCTACCATGACCGCTTTGAAAAGCCTAAAAGATATTACTACGGTGGCTAAGTTGCGGGGAAAAGCAGTAGCCGAATTGTTAGGCTAGAGGAGATGAATTGATTAATGGGAAAGTTAAGAGTTACTCTGGTGAAAAGTGTAATTGGGTGCCCGAGGGCCCAAAGAGTAATTGTTCGTACTTTAGGCTTAAGAAAGACCCATTCACAGGTTTTTTTAGAAGATAGTCCGGCCGTAAGGGGAGCCCTGGATAAAGTAAGTCACCTGGTAAAAGTGGACGTTAGTCATCAGACGTCAGACGTCAGGAGAAAAAAACAAACTAATTCTTTAACCGTACCGGCGACCGACGAACGACGACCGGAAATCATTTTAGGGCCGGGAAAAATAGTTCAATTGCATACGTTAATGGTTAATAAAAATGCCCGTCCTAAAAGAACCCGTAAAGGGCAAGGTATTGGTTCAGGGTTAGGAAAAACTGCCGGCCGGGGGCATAAAGGACAAAAAGCACGTTCCGGTAGCAGTATAAGACCGGGTTTTGAAGGGGGTCAAATGCCCCTGCAGCGCCGTATTCCAAAACGGGGTTTTAGTAATGCTCCTTTTAAAAAAAGGATTGTTACGGTTAATTTAAATATCCTAAATCACTTTCCGGCCGGAGCCATTATCACCCCTGAAGCCCTCTTACGTGAACGTAAAATAAAAAAAATTGGCGATGGCGTAAAGGTTTTAGGTCAGGGCAAACTGGAAAAGGCTTTAATCATACGCCTTCATGCTTTTAGCAAATCAGCCGTAGAAAAGATTAATGCGGCGGGCGGTAAAACTGAGGTGATTTAAATATTAAAGAGTCTTCTGACGGCGGTAAAAGTAGAGGAATTAAGAAAAAAGATACTTTTTACCTTGGCCATGTTGTTTGTTTTCCGGATTGGCGCGCATATTCCGGTACCGGGGATAGATATAAAGGTTTTTAATGATTTAATTGCCAGTGGTATAATTTTTGGTTTTTTTGATGTTATTTCCGGAGGAGCCTTTAAAAACTTTGCTGTTTTTGCCATGTCCATTACGCCGTATATTAACGCGTCTATTATTATGCAATTATTGACCATAGTAATCCCCCAACTGGAGCGTTTGGCCAAGGAGGGGGAAGAGGGGCGGAAAAAAATTGCCCAGTATACCCGTTATTTTACGGTAGTTTTGGCCTTTATTCAAGCTATAGGGATGAGTGTAGCCTTAAGGCAAGCTTTTGTAAAGCCTACGATTGAACAATATTTAATTGTGGCCCTTACCTTAACGGCCGGAACGACTTTGTTAATGTGGATCGGAGAGCAAATTACGGAAAAAGGCATTGGCAATGGTATATCTTTATTAATTTTTGCCGGCATTGTTTCCCGCGTTCCGGCCGGATTTTACCAGGTAACCGAGTATTTTCAGGCGGAAACAATAAATATTTTAAATATCCTGACCATGGCCGTAATCGGGGTTTTGGTTATTGCCGGTATAGTTCTGGTCAACGAAGGTCAGCGGCGCATACCCGTTCAATACGCCAAAAGAGTAGTGGGACGGAAAGTATACGGTGGTCAAAGCACGCATATTCCTTTACGGGTTAATCAGGCCGGGGTTATCCCGCTTATTTTCGCTTCTTCTATTTTAATGTTTCCGCAGCAGCTGGCCACCTGGTTTTCAGGGAATAACGCGTCTAATTGGTTTACCACTTATTTTGGTTGGGGCACCGCGGCGCATACCATAGTTTACGCCCTTTTAATTATTGGTTTTACCTATTTTTACACCGCGGTAATCATGAATCCGGTAGATGTGGCCGATAACATTAAAAAGTACGGGGGCTTTATCCCGGGCATCCGGCCTGGACGGCCGACAGCCGAGTTTATTAGCCGGGTTATGAGCCGGATTACTCTGGCAGGAGCCATTTTTTTGGCCTTAATTGCTATCTTACCAGGGTTTGTCTTATTGGCTACCCGTATTCCCAATGTTTATTTTGGCGGAACAGCTTTGTTAATTGTGGTTGGGGTGGCCCTTGATACCATGAAGCAAGTGGAAGCAAATCTTTTAATGCGCAGTTACCAGGGTTTTATTAAATGAGGATGAAATTATAATGATTACCATTAAGTCGCCGCGGGAAATAGCTTTAATGCGTGAAGCTGGGCGTATAGTCAGTGAAACTTTTACGGTTTTGGCTAAGGCTATTAAACCAGGGGTGACCACTATCGAACTTGACCGGTTGGCGGAAAATTTTATCCGGCAAAAACATGTCCGGCCGGCATTTAAGGGACTGTATAATTTTCCCGCCAATATTTGCACTTCCGTAAACGAAGAGGTGGTACACGGTATTCCAGGACAGCGAAAACTAAAAGAGGGAGATATTATCAGTATTGACCTTGGCGTGGAATTAAACGGATACTTTGGCGATGGAGCCCGGACTTTTCCGGTGGGGGAAATCAGCGCTGACGCGAAAGCATTACTTAAGGTTACCAGAGAAGCTTTAGCGGAGGGTATTAGTAATGCCCAGGCCGAGAACCGTTTATTTGATATCTCTCACGCTATCCAAAGCTATGTGGAAGCCCATGGTTTTTCTGTGGTCAGGGATTACGTAGGTCACGGCATTGGCCGGGCAATGCACGAAGAACCCCAAGTGCCAAATTACGGTAAACCAGGACGGGGCTTAAGGCTTGTTTCCGGGATGACCCTAGCTATTGAACCTATGGTAAATGCAGGTACTCATGCTGTTCGTACCTTAGCGGATAACTGGACGGTAGTAACCCTGGACGGGAAATTATCGGCTCATTTCGAACATACCGTGCTTGTTCTGAATAATAAACCAGAAATACTCACCGCAGGGGTGGAATAATTGCCGATGAAAGAAGAAGAGTTTGTTCCCGGCCGGCTGGTTTGTTCAAAAGCAGGGCGCGACAAAGGCAAGTATTACTTTATTTGGAAAGTAATTAATGAAACTATGGTCCAGGTAGTAAACGGAAAAGAACGCAAAATAAGCGGCCCTAAAAAGAAAAATATTAAGCATTTAAAAATTTGTCCTTTTGCAGCCGGCGAATTGTTCTTAAAAGATATAAGCCCCAAGCGGCGGGTTACTGATGCGGACATCCGCAAAAAGATAAGTGAAGTATCTGGCCCATAATTAAAGGAGGATTGTTTATTTTAAAGAAAATGCCAAAGCAAAATGTAATTGAGGTTGAGGGAACGGTTATTGAACCGCTTCCTAACGCCATGTTTAGAGTGGAACTTGAAAACGGGCATAAAGTGTTGGCGCACGTATCCGGAAAAATTCGGATGAATTTTATTCGTATTTTACCCGGTGACCGGGTAGTGGTTGAGTTATCTCCTTATGACTTAACCCGGGGGCGCATTGTTTACCGTTTTAAGTAAAACCGGGTAAAGGGGGGTTGTAATAATTGAAGGTCCGACCATCAGTAAAACTAATTTGTGAAAAATGTAAAATTATCCGGCGCCACGGTAAGGTAATGGTAATATGTGAAAACCCTAAACATAAACAAAGGCAGGGTTAGATTTTAGGTAAGAGGTGATTTTTAAAAATGGCACGTATTGCCGGGGTAGACTTACCCCGGGACAAGCGAGTTGAAGTAGGCTTGACCTATATATATGGTATCGGTCGGCCAAGCGTAAGAAGGATTTTACAGCAAACCGCAGTTAATCCCGATACTCGGGTAAAAAATTTAACGGAAGAAGAAATTAACCGCTTAAGAGAAGTAATTGAAAAAAATTACACCGTAGAAGGTGAGCTACGGCGCGAAGTGGCCTTAAATATTAAAAGATTAATGGAAATTGGGTGCTACCGGGGACTGCGCCACCGGCGCGGCTTGCCGGTAAGAGGTCAACGAACCAAAACAAATGCCCGCACGCGCAAGGGGCCTCGTCGCACGGTGGGCGTGCGACGGAAAAAATAGGAAAAAGGAGGCAAAAATTTGAATGGCGCGTCGAACTAGCCGTCTAAAAAAGCGCGAGCGAAAAAACATAGAAAATGGGGTTGCGCATATTAAATCTACGTTCAATAATACTATTATTACTATTACTGATGTGAAGGGGAATGCTGTTGCTTGGGCCAGTGCAGGAACAGCAGGCTTTAAAGGTTCTCGTAAAAGCACTCCCTTTGCCGCGCAAGTTGCTGCTAGTGCGGCAGCTAAAGAAGCAATGGCTCACGGAATGAAACAGGTTGAAGTGTTGGTTAAGGGCCCTGGGGCGGGCCGCGAGGCGGCCATCCGTTCCTTACAAGCTGCTGGAATAGAGGTTAATTTAATCAAAGACGTTACCCCTATTCCTCATAACGGTTGCCGGCCACCTAAGCGCCGGCGGGTTTAACACCTTTAAAGGAGGAAAAATAAAAGTTGGCCAAATATACCGGTCCACGTTGCCGGCTTTGCCGGCGGGATGGAATTAAGTTATTTTTAAAAGGGGATCGTTGTTATTCCAATAAATGTGCGGTAGAAAAGCGCAGTTACGCGCCGGGTGTTCATGGCAAAGGACGGAAGAAAGCCAAGGAGTACGGTTTACAATTAAGGGAAAAACAAAAAACCAGGCATATTTACGGTGTTTTGGAAAGGCAATTTCATAATTATTTTGAACGGGCAGAACGACAGAGGGGGATTACGGGCGAAAATTTACTTAGCCTTTTGGAACGGCGTTTGGATAATGTTGTTTATCGTTTAGGTTTGAGTGGTTCACGAATGGAAGCCCGGCAACTAATTCTGCATGGCCATTTTATGGTAAATGATAAAAAAGTAAATATCCCCTCTTATATGGTAAAAGTGGGGGATGAAATTGCCTTCCAGGAAAAAAGTAAGGATATCCCAAGGGTTAAAGAATTAATAGATCGAGCGGCGCAAGCGACTCCACCTGCCTGGTTTGAATATAGGTACGATCAGGCCAGGGGAAAAGTGGTAGCCTTACCAAAGCGTGAGCAAATTGATGCTCCGGTAGCGGAACATCTAGTGGTGGAATTATACTCCCGTTAAGCCGATCAAATTGGTCGTCGGTCGTCAGTTATCAGACGTCAGGAAGAATAAAAAACGAAAAAAAATAAATTAAAAAAACTTTATAACCGTCCTGACAACTGCTATCCGACAAATCGGTCGTCAGTCGTCGACGACCGAGAAGGAGGTTAATTAGCGAGTGTTGGAAATGGAGAAGCCCAAAATTGAATGTGTAAATACAGATGAAGATGATACTTACGCTAAATTTGTTATAGGGCCGCTGGAAAGAGGATATGGTATTACCTTAGGTAATTTTTTTAGGCGAATCTTACTTTCCTCTCTTCCTGGGGTTGCCGTTACTTCGGTAAAAATTGACGGGACATTGCATGAATTTTCAATTATCCCTGGGGTTACCGAGGACGTTACCGAGCTTATTTTGAACGTAAAAAGCCTTTGTTTAAAGGTTTATAGCAACGAGGAAAAGATTTTGCGTCTTGAGGAAAAGGGAGAAAAAGAAGTTAAAGCTAAAGATATTATTTACGATGCCGATGTAGAGATTTTAAACCCGGAACTGCACCTTGCTACTCTGGCTCATAACGGGCGTCTTTATATGGAGATGGCAGTAAATAAAGGACGGGGATATGTACCGGCCGAAAACAATAAGCAGGATGACCATGTTATCGGGGCTATTCCAGTGGACGCTATATTTAGTCCGGTGCGTAAGGTTAATTATAGCGTTGAAAACATCCGGGTGGGTCAGCGCACTGATTTTGATAAACTAATCCTGGAAGTTTGGACTAACGGAACAATTAAGCCGGATGAAGCCATTAGCATGGCGGCCAAAATTTCCGAAGAATATATCTCTTTATTTAGTGGGTTTACCACCACCGTAAATAAGGTTGAAGTAAAAGAAGAAAAGATAGAAAATACCAAAGAAAAGTATTTAGATATGAGCATTGAAGATCTGGATCTTTCTATGCGTTCTTATAATTGCTTAAAAAGAGCAGGGATAAATACCGTTAGCGAACTGCTCCAGCGTAACGAAGAAGAAATGATAAAGGTGCGTAACTTAGGCAAAAAATCTTTAGAAGAAGTAGTTAAAAAGTTAAGTGAATTGGGTTTATCTTTACACAAGGGTGATTGACAAAAGGGGGAGAAAAATGGGTTATCGAAAATTAGGTCTTAATACCGGTCACCGTCAGGCTATGTTAAGAAATTTAGTTACTTCCTTATTCCGGCATAAACGTATTCAAACTACCCAAGCTCGGGCCAAGGAGGTAAAAACAATTGCCGATCGCATAGTTACGCTGGCCAAGCAAGGGGATCTTGCGGCCAGACGTCAGGCCCTAGCTTATATTTACGATGAGCAGGTGGTCCGCTCTCTCTTTAATGATATTGGCCCGAGTTACACTGACCGTACGGGTGGCTATACCCGGATTGTTAAAACTGGACTACGAAAAGGAGATGCGGCTTCAATGGTAATTTTGGAGTTGGTTTAGTTGCTCCAAAACTTCAAAATAACTATTGCTTATGATGGTACAAATTATCATGGCTACCAGAAACAGCAAGGCACGGGCCTTAAAACTATCCAGGAAATATTAGAAGACCGTCTTTCCCACCTGTCTGGTGAAAAAATTAAAGTAATTGGGGCCGGACGTACCGATGCAGGAGTACACGCCTTAAATCAAGTAATTAATTTTACGGTTTCGAACTGGAAGGTTCCTGTCGGGCGGATTGTTCCCGCCTTAAATGGTTTATTGCCTGATGATATTGTTGCTTTGTCCGCTGTAGAGGTACCCTTGCAGTTTCACGCCCGATTTGGGGCGAAGGCAAAAACCTACGTTTATACGGCATATAATCATTCGTTACCATCACCCTTTTGGCGCTTTTATGCTTATTTTATTCCCCGGCAGCTGGATGTAGCAGCCTGTGCTGAAGCAGCTGATTTTTTAGAAGGGCAACATGATTTTGCTTCCTTTATGGCAAGTTGTGCCCAACCAAAAAATACTGTCCGGACCCTTTACCGGGTCCAGGTTACCCAAAAGGATAAGTTTATTTATTTTATTTTTAAGGCGGATGGTTTTTTATACCGGATGGTACGCTTAATAACGGGTACCTTACTAGAAGTAGGTAAAAAAAAGTTAGCCCCTCAGGAAATAATCAATATATTAAACTCCTGTGACCACACTTTAGCAGGTCCAACTGTACCAGCGCACGGCTTATGCCTGGTCAAGGTAGAGTATTAGAGTCTTTAAGGTAAGCTAAAAATTATTTATTATAGAGTTTTATTTCTTGACAAGATGGATTTTATTTTATATGTTTTATAAATAAGAGGAGGAGCTATCTTTTGAAAACATATATGGCCAAAAAAGAAGAAATAAAAGAAAAGTGGTATCTTATAGACGCGGAAGGAAAAGTGCTAGGGCGTTTAGCGGCCGAGGCAGCCTCGCTTTTACGGGGAAAATATAGTCCTTTGTATACCCCGCATATAAGCATGGGGAATCATGTTATTATAATTAATGCCGCCAAGGTTGTTCTTACCGGCAAGAAATTAAAAAATAAGTTTTATTTCCGGCACTCAAATTATCCGGGAGGATTAAAAAAAATAAATTATGGTACTTTAATGCAAAACAGGCCAGAGTTTGCGGTTGAAAAAGCAGTTAAAGGTATGTTGCCGCATAACCATTTAGGGTCAATTATGATTAAAAAGTTACGCGTTTATAAAGGAGCAGAACATCCCCACGCTGCGCAAACGCCGGAGAAATGGGAAGTGGGTATTTTAGATGGTAAGAGGGGGAAGGTAATTAATTGGAGCAGGTAAGGTTTTACGGTACAGGGCGGCGTAAGAACGCGGTAGCCAGGGTTTATCTGGTGCCTGGTGAAGGGAAAGTTACGGTGAATGGTAAAGAAGCCGGGGCTTATTTTGGCCGCAAAGTTTTAGAGGTTCTTGTCCGTCAGCCCCTTGAGTTAACCGGATTGGCCAACCGGTTTAATGTTTCAGCCCGGGTAAATGGCGGGGGCTTAAGCGGACAGGCAGGAGCATTGAAGCAGGGTATAGCCCGGGCCATGATTGAAGCCGACCCGAATTTAAGGGTTATACTTAAACGGGCCGGGTTTCTTACCCGGGATCCTAGGATGAAAGAAAGAAGAAAGTACGGCTTAAAAAAGGCCCGGCGGGCGCCCCAATTTTCCAAAAGGTAATGAACAAGGAAGACTAATGTCTTCCTTGTATTTTTTTAATTATTTACATTATTTTAAAAAGCTTGTCTTGCCAAAAAGAGTATGGTATAATTACCCCAATTAACAACCTCTTAAACTAGGGCTAATAAAGCTAGGGGGTGAGAAGGGAAGGAAAAAGCTTTTTCAACTGAAGAAAAAGTAATTTTAAGGAGGTGTTTTATCCAGTATGGTAGGAATTACTGCCTATGGTGCATATGTGCCCTTTAACCGTCTGGAGAGAAAAAAAATAGGGGAAGTTTTTGGCGAAAGGGGTATGCCGGGGGAAAAAGCAGTAGCTAATTATGATGAGGACAGTGTTACTATGGCAGCTAACGCGGCAATTGATTGTCTAACCGGTTTTGAGCCCGCAAAAGTTGACGGCTTGTATTTTGCTACCACCAGCGCAACGTATAAAGAAAAACTTGCCGCCACGACCATTGCCGGGGTAACTGATTTACGGAAAGATGTGCGCACAGCGGACTTTACGGATTCTATGAGAGCCGGTTCTAGCGCCATGTTAGCTGCTTTAGATGCGATAGCCGGTGGCGCTAATTCTATGTTAGTTTGCATGGCAGACTGTCGTTTGGGCGGGGCTACCGGAGCATTGGAGCAAACTTTTGGTGACGGAGGAGCAGCTTTTTTAATAGGCAAAGAAGGAGTTATTGCCGAACTAGAAGATGCTCTTTCTATATCCAGTGAATTTATAGACTACTGGCGTGACGCCAAAGATGATTTTGTACGGAGTTGGGAAGAAAGGTTTGTAATTACGGAAGGTTATAACCGCTTGGTTAAAGAAGCGGTAGCCCGGTCACTTAAGAAAAATAATTTAACCCCTAAAGATTTTAGCAAAATTGTCCTTTATGGTCCGGCCCCGCGTCATCAAGCCGCCCTGGCGCAAATGTTGGGTTTTGACAAGGAGCAGGTGCAGGACAACCTATATAGTACCGTAGGGATAGCCGGAGTGGCCAATGCACCTATGATGCTGGTTGGGGCCTTAGAAGATGCTGCCCCGGGAGATAAAATTTTATTTGTTACTTATGGGGAGGGCAGTGATGTTCTCATCTTTAAAGCAACAGATGCTATTCGCCAGTTGTCCCCCCGGCGGGCCTTAAGAGGCTATCTGGAACTTAAAAAAAGCACCATGCTTTATAATACTTATCTTAAATGGCGCAAGTTAATTGATCTAGAGCCCCCTCGCCGGCCGGACCCGGTATCTCCTTCGCTTCCTGGAATGTGGCGCCGTTATCAGCAAAGCCTGGGACTTTACGGGACAAAATGTATGAATTGTGGCACTCCCCAGTTTCCCGTCCAGAGAATTTGCACCAAATGTCAGACTAAAGACCAGATGGAACCGTATACTTTTAAAGATAAAAAAGCAATTATTGCCACGTATACGGTTGACTACCTGACTGCTTCACCAGACCCGCCGGTAATTTTTTCGGTGATAGATTTTGAAGGCGGCGGCCGGATGATTTGTGAAATGACAGATAGCGAAGTAGATAAATTGGATATTGGTAAAGAAGTGGAAATGTCCTTCCGTAAAATATACGACAAAAATAGTATTTATGTCTATGGTTGGAAAGCCATGTTAAAAAAGTAGGAGGTGAACTAAATGGCCGGAAGTATTATTGATAAAGTTGCGATTATTGGTATGGGATGCACCAGGTTTGGTGAATTTTGGGATAAAGGATACGAGGATTTACTGGTTGAAGCGGCGTATGAAGCTATTGAAGATGCCGGCATTGAACCTAAAGATATTGAAGCTTACTGGTTTGGGACCATGTTTGGCGTTTCTTCCCTTCCGATGGCCTTAGCTTTGAAATCCCAGTATAAGCCCGTAACTAGAATAGAAAATTTGTGTGGTACAGGCACGGATGCTTTTCGTAACGCCTGTTACGCCGTAGCTTCAGGGGCTTATGATATGGCAATGGCCATTGGGGTAGAAAAGTTAAAGGATTCAGGGCTTAGCGGTTTGGATATTTCCGATATAACTTACCGTCCTGACGGTACAGCTCCCGATATTACTGCCCCGGCGGCTTTTTCCTTTTTAGCCCCGGCTTATTTTAAGAGATACGGTCTAGACTCAAAAAAAGGAAAAGAGGTTCTGGCTCGCATTGCCTGGAAAAACCATAAAAACGGGGCCTTGAATCCCAAAGCTCAGTACCGCAAGGAAGTTCCTATGGAGCAGATTCTTAAATCACCTATGATTGCTGCCCCTTTGGGGATTATGGATTGTTCCGGTATTTGCGATGGTTCGGCCGCGGTAATTATTGTGCGGGCAGAAGACGCTAAAAAGTACCGTTCCGACCCGGTGTATGTAAAAGGCTTGGCTGTTTCCACCGGTCCTGAAGCAGGTGGTCTATATCATGATTATGATTTTACCACTTTGCGGGAAACATATTTTGCCGGTCAGGATGCTTATCGTCAGGCCGGGATTAAGAACCCCCGGGAAGAAGTTAGTATGGCTGAAGTGCATGATTGCTTTACACCTACGGAATTAATCGTTTATGAGGATTTAGGCTTTAGTGAACGGGGAAAAGCTTGGCAGGATGTTTTAAATGGTTTTTTTGACCTTGACGGACCCTTGCCGGTTAATCCGGACGGAGGATTAAAGTCTTTTGGGCACCCTATTGGAGCCAGCGGTATTAGAATGCTTTACGAGATGTATAAACAACTGCAGGGTAAAGCCGGGCCCAGGCAAATTAAAAATCCAAAGGTAGGTATGACCCACAATATTGGCGGGATGCCATGGAAGGCAGTAACGGCAGTTACTATTATTGGCAAGGAATTAGGCTAAGTTAATCAGAATAAAAGGAAGGCAGGGGGGAAGGTAATTATTTTCTCACCTCTTCCTTCCGTATTTTATAAGGAGGCTTAAGGAATGGGCGATCTGCAGGAAAAGCTGGGTCTTGAATTTCCAGCGTATAAATTTGTTGTTGAGCAGGGCAAGATAAGAGAATTTGCGCAGGCTGTTGGTGATTCAAATCCGGTGTACGTAAATTCGGAAGCGGCAATAAAGGAGGGCTATCAGAACGTGATTGCCCCCCCAACCTTTGGTGTTTGTATTGAAATGTGGGGTGGTCCTGGCTTTGAAAGTTTAATGAAGGAATTAGGAGTAAACGCCGTTAGAATTCTTCATGCCGAAGAAGAGTTTGAATATTTTAAGGAAATTAACCCCGGTGATGAGATAACGGCAACCACACGGGTAAGTAATATTTTTCGTAAAGAAGGAAAAGCAGGGGCGATGAATTTTGTTACCTTAGAAACTACCCATACCAACCAAAGGGCAGAAAAAGTATCAATTTCCCGGATGATGATTGTAGAACGTCTTTAATTTTTAATAAAAAATGACTTTTAAAGGAGTGTTATTTGTGCCGGCAGAGCTTTACTTGGAAAATGTAAACGTAGGTGATGAAATGCCAGTTTTAACTAAAGAACCGATTACAGAGTTGCAATTAGTAAAATATGCGGGTGGTTCAGGGGACTTTAACCCTATTCATACGATAGATGCAATTGGTAAAAAAGCTGGCTTTGGCGGGGTGATTGCTCACGGCATGTTAGTAATGGGGTTTATGGGACAGGCTATAACCAATTGGGTGCCAAATAAATATTTAAAAAAGTTTAAAACACGATTTGTAGCTGTAACGAAACCCCAGGATATAATAACCGTTAGCGGGAAGGTAATTAAAAAGGAAGAAGACTTAATTACCTGCGAAATAATGGCCAAAGACCAAAAAGGGGAGATAAAAACTACCGGACAATTTGAGTTTACCCTTCCAAAAAAGAGTTAGTAATTTTAAAAATAAAGCATAAAATAACAAGGGGGCATATTAATGGGAATGGTAGATGGTAAAACGGCAATTGTTACTGGTTCGGGACGAGGTATTGGCAGGGCAGTGGTGCTTAAGCTGGTTTCCGAAGGGGCAGCCGTAGTGATTAATGATATTGACCCAGTTCCGGCGGAAGAAACTGTAGCCGCAATTAAAAGCATGGGAGGAAAAGCAGTAGCCTGTGTAGGAGACGTGACCGTACCTGATTTTGGTGACCGTATTGTAAAGATGGCTTTAGATAATTTTGGCAGTGTAGATATTATTGTAAATAACGCTGGCTATACCTGGGACGGCATGATTCATAAAATGACTGACCGTCAATGGTACGCCATGATTGATGTTCACCTTACCTCTTCCTTTAGGGTTATCCGGGCGGCAGCTAATTATATTCGGGAGACGGCCAAAAAAGAAAAAGGTGAAGGTAAACGGGTAATGCGTAAAATTGTTAACGTTATGTCTATTGCCGGGACCCAGGGTAATGCCGGTCAAGCTAATTATTCCAGCGCAAAAGCAGGCTTAGGGGGTCTTACCAAAACCATGGCTCGTGAATGGGGTCAATTTAACGTAAATTCTAATGCCGTTGCTTTTGGGATAATTGAAACCCGGTTAACGGACGAGAAAGAAAAAGGGGGAGTACTTGAAGATTCAGAAAAAAAGATTGCCTTAGGTATTCCTAAGGATATTCGACAAAGATTTGCGGATGGTGTTCCTTTACGTCGTTTTGGGTTACCGGAAGAAGCCGCCGGAGGAGTGTTCTTCCTTTGCTCGCCGCTTTCTGATTATGTAAACGGGCATATTCTCCTTATTGACGGCGGCCTGGATATGTAAGTTTGATTATGCTTTTTACCAGGAGTTTTTTATTAGAGAGGAGGAGAATCTTGTGGAAAAAAGAATAAAAGTTTTAATGGCTAAGCCAGGCTTGGATGGTCATGACCGGGGAGCGAAGGTTCTGGCCCTTGGGTTAAGGGATGAGGGGATGGAAGTAATTTATACCGGATTGCGCCAGACGCCAGAAAAAATAGTTGAAGCCGCCATTCAGGAAGACGTAAATGTTATTGGTTTAAGTTGCTTATCGGGCGCACATAAATATCTTTTTCCAGAGGTTACACGTCTTTTAAAAGAAAGAGGAGTAAGTGATGTTCTTATTATAGGGGGAGGAATTATTCCTCCCGAAGATGTTCCTTTACTGAAAGATAACGGGATTAATGAAGTATTTGGTCCAGGAACGCCGATCAGGAAGATTGCTGAACATATACGACAGAGTGTAACCCATTAAGGATAAAATTTAAGAAGAATTGCTAAGCGCTGGCTATATAGGGTTAAATGGTTAAGTTTATTTTTGTAAAAAGACCTATGGGTATTATATTTTTAGCCCACAGGTCTTTCTTGTTAAATAAAGTTTATTTATATTTAAAAGTGGAAATAAGCGGGAGGAAGAAAGATGGTTTTGCGCCTTGGTTTACCAAAAGGCAGTTTACAGGAAGCAACTTTTCAACTTTTTAAACGGGCGGGTTTTAACCTGACTGTTTACGGACGTTCTCACTTTCCTAGGATTGACGACCCGGAACTAGAAGTAGTGCTTATGCGGGCTCAGGAAATTCCCCGTTATGTACACCAGGGAGTCCTGGACGCAGGTTTAAGTGGACTGGATTGGATTTTAGAAAATGAAGCTGACGTAGTTGAGGTAGCCGATCTACCTTATTCTAAACAGACCAATCAGTCTATTCGCCTGGTTCTTGCGGTGGCTAAGGATAGCACTTATAAAGAAGTTTCTGATTTACAAAATAAACGTATTGCTACGGAACTGGTACGGGTGACCAAAAAATTTTTAGCTGCCCGGGGGGTACAGGCAGAAGTTGAATATTCTTACGGGGCTACAGAAGTTAAGGTACCGCATTTGGTAGACGCAATTGCAGAGCTCACGGAAACAGGCGCTTCTCTGCAAGCAAACGGTTTACGAATTATTGCTACTATTTTAGAGTCAACACCGCGTTTTATTGCCCACAAGCAGAGTTGGAATGATATTAATAAAAGGATAAAAATACAAAATATAGCCTTACTGCTCCAGGGGGCTCTTCGTGCCGAAGCTAAAGTAGGCTTAAAAATGAATGTGGCCCAGGAAAACATTAATCAAGTGTTAGATTTATTGTCGGCTATGAAACGTCCTACTGTTTCCTCGCTGGTAGGGGGCGAGGGCGTGGCTATTGAAGTAATCATGGACGAAAAAAAAGTACGGGATTTAATTCCCGCTTTAAAAAGGGCCGGGGCGGAAGACATTATTGAATATCCGCTAAATAAAGTAATTCCTTAGTTTATTACATATCAAATCTTATTTGAAACAGAGTCAAATATTTTTGGAAATGTTGTTCTATTTTTTTACTTTTTTAAAATTTAAGTTAATAATTTAGAAAGGTGGTGTGGTTAAATATGGAGAACTTTGCCAAGCTGTTTACGCCTTTTAAAATTAGGGATATAGAGGTTAAAAATAGAATAGTAATGCCTCCTATGCGTACAGACCTTGCTTCGGTAAATGATGATATGGTCACGGAGCGCCTGATTGATTATTATGTAGAGCGGGCAAAAGGCGGAGTAGGCTTAATAATAGTAGAACACGCTGAGATTCTTCCTTTAGTGGAGCGCGCCAAAGCTTGGAAACCGTTATATATTGGTGAGGACAAAAGAATCCCGCAACTTAAAAGATTAGTTGATGCCATCCATGAACACGGTACAAAAGTGGCTATTCAGCTTCTTCATTGGGGTAGGGTATTTCCCAGGGAGGTTACCGGGCATAAAGCAGTTGCTCCTTCAGCTATCCCCGCTAGCTCGTTTTACCATCTTGATACTCAAGTATTGGATGTCCTGCCAAAAGAATTGAGCATTGAAGAAATTAACGATTTGGTCGAAAATTTTGCCGATGGAGCAAGAAGGGCCAAAGAAGCCGGTTTTGATTTAGCAGAGCTTCATTTTGGCCACGGGTATCTGGTTCACCTTTTTTTCTCTCCTTATACAAACAAACGAACTGATAAATATGGTGGGGATATAGAGGGAAGAACAAGATTTGCCTGTGAGATTTTAAAACGGGTGAAAGAAAAAGTGGGTGAGAATTATCCGGTCAGCGTTAGAATTAGTGGTGACGAACTTTTAGAAGGTGGATTAACTTTAGAGGAGACAAAAATCATAGCCCAAATACTAGAAGATGCAGGGGCAGACATCATTCATGTATCAGCCGGTGCTTATCCGTCGCAGGGAGATAACCACCTGGTGTGGGCAACATCTACCCCGCCAATGGCGTTTCCGCGGGGCTGCTTTGCGCATCTGGCTGAAGGCATTAAAAAGGCAGTCAACGTGCCTGTAATTGCCGCAGGAAGAATTAACGACCCTGAACTGGCGGAAAAATTTTTAATTGAGGGAAAAGCCGATTTGGTCTCCATGGGCAGAGCTCTGTACGCTGACCCTGAACTGCCGCGAAAGGCGGCGGAAGGAAGATTAGAGGATATCCGGCCCTGTATTGCTTGTAATCGTTGTATAGACTACCTAATGACCTTTATTGACCCAGCTTCCTATGTTAAGTGTTCGGTAAACGCTGCGTCTGGAAAAGAAAAAGAGTACCGGATAAAACCCGCAGGAAGCCCCAAAAGAGTTCTTGTTGTTGGTGGTGGGCCGGCAGGTATGGAAGCAGCAAGGGTTGCGGCCCTAAGAGGCCACAAAGTATTTTTACACGAAAAAAGTAATAAATTGGGTGGGGCCTTAAATTTAGCTATTATGCCTCCCCATAAAGAAGAAATTAAAAATTTTATTAATTATCTCTCCAGACAAATTACAAAACTAAGAGTGGAAGTCATCCTGGAAAGCGTGGTTACGTTTGAGCTTGTAAACCAGATAAAGCCGGATGCGGTCATTCTAGCGACAGGAGCAGTTCCTGTTATTCCCGAGGTTCCAGGCGTTGAGCGCGATAACGTAGTTACGGCTCTTGATGTTTTAGCAGGCAAAAAAGAGGTAAAAGATAAAGTAGTAATAATAGGTGGAGGCCTGATTGGGTGTGAAACAGCAGAATTTTTGGCTGAAGAGGGTAAAGATGTATGGATTGTGGAAATGTTAAAGAGCATAGCCAATGACGTAGGGCAAAATGTCAGGCCGTTTCTTGTTCAGCGGCTTTTTAAAAAGGGAGTTAAGGTTCTTACCAAAGGACGGGTCGAGGAAATATTAGATAAAGGGGTAAGTATAAATAAAGAAGATAAGAAACAAATTATTGAAGCGGATACAATAGTACTTGCCGTGGGAATGATATCTGACCAAAAGCTTTTTGCCGAATTAGAAAACAAAGTTCCGGAGGTTTATTTGGCAGGAGATTGTGTAAATCCGCGTAGAATCTTGGAGGCAGTGCATGAGGGTTTTAATTTAGGATTTAAAGTTTGATAAAGCTTAATAAAGTTTAACAGGAGGATTTATATTGATTCCTTTACGGGACAGTGTCCGTCCCCAAAATAAACCAGTAATTAACTGGATTTTAATTTTGGTTAGTTTTTTGGTTTTTTTTAACGAACTTAAACTAACCCCACCCCAATTAAACCAGCTTTTTTACCATTTTGGGGTTATTCCCGCTGAGGCAGTAGCGGTGCTTAACGGTATAAACCCCTCTATTTATCTGGCGACTTTTTTTACCGCTATGTTTTTACACGGGGGATGGGTGCATATTCTTGGCAACATGTGGTTTCTTTGGATCTTTGGGGATAACGTAGAAGACCGTCTGGGTCATTTCCGGTACCTCGTCTTTTATTTGGTTACTGGTGTTATTGGCAGTATAGTTTTTGTTTTAACCGCGCCAGATTCAAGAGTACCCATTGTAGGGGCCAGCGGAGCAATTGCCGGCGTTTTGGGAGGATATATTGTAAGCTTTCCGCGGGCCAAGGTTTTAGCTTTAGTCCCTATATTTTTTTTCCTTACCTTAATGGAAATACCAGCCGTTATTTTTTTGGCTTTTTGGTTTTTTATTCAGCTTTTTAACGGGGCTGTTTCCTTAGGCGGGTTGGCCAACCCCGTAGCCTGGTGGGCTCACATTGGAGGATTTTTGGCCGGTGTACTATTAATTAAGATATTTACCCTAAAGGTTGACTAAAAAATAAAAAAGATTAACTTTGTGGTAATAGCCCCCAGAAAAACAGTAACAGGTAGGGTAGTGCTCCAGACAAGGATAAGTTTTAATACGGTATACCAGTTTACCGCGGTAAAACCTTTTGATGTTCCAGTTCCGGCAATGGACATAGAAGTGATATGGGTAGTGCTTACCGGTAAGCCCAAAAAGGTAGCTCCTGAAATGACCAAGGCGGAACTAAAGTCAGCTATAAAGCCACTGGCCGGTTCAATTCTGGTTATTTTTTTGCTTACGGTATTAATAATTTTCCAACCACCGGTAGCCGTACCTAAAGCTAAAACTACCGCTACAACTATCCTTACTTCCCAGGGAGTTTGTAAGGTTTGTTGATATCCTTCCGCTACCAGAGCAAGAACAATTATCCCCATTGTTTTTTGCGCGTCATTAGCTCCGTGAGCAAAAGCTTGACCAATGACGGAAAATCTTTGGAACCAAAAAAAATACTTATTTACTTCTTTTGGCTTTAAGTAAAAAAGAATCACCCGGCAAAAAATCATGAGAAAAAAACCGGTCAAAAAGGCTATTAAGGGTGAAAAAAAAAGGGATTTTAAAATAACAGTAATGTCTTTATAATTTATGGCTGCCGGACCTATGGTGGCAATAACCGCCCCGGTCAAAGCACCGACAAGCGCGTGGGCAGAACTGCTGGGTAAACCAAAAAACCAGGTTATTAAGTTCCAGGCTATGGCCGTGAAAAGGACAGGAATGATTATGCGGGTATTATTTTGTAATAATTGAGGATTAACAATACTGCTGGCGATGGTTTGCGCTATCTTGTTAAAAACAAGCGCTCCTAAAAAATTCATGGTTACGGCGAGCAGGATGGCAAAGCGGGGCTTTAATGCTTTAGTGGCTAAAGATGCAGCCACCACATTTGCGGTGTCGTGAAAACCATTAGTAAAATCAAAGACTAGTGACATTAAAATGACTAAAAAAACGGGAGTTAAAAATAGATCAGACATAAGAAAAAAGTCCCTTTATTTACAAAAAGTCATGCTATTGGTTAATTTTATTCTTGTAAGAGATTTATTAGAATAATAATTTAACGAAAGAAAAAAACTAAAAATTACGGCCTATAAATTTCTTGACAAGCGTAAAAGAGGATAATAAAATTATGCTAACAAAAAGTTAGAGTACACAGAAAATACTGAATACTGAAAACTAAATACTAAAAACTAAAAACTAAAAACTAAAAACTAAAAACTAAAAACTAAAAACTAAAAACTAAAATAGCTATTTAGTGGTGAGGGGTAAACTAATAATTATTATTGAAAAATATAGCCGTAAAAAGCTATTTTATCTTAGCTTAAAGCTGGTTACTTTAAAGCTGAAAGCTAAGTATAAGCTAATAATTAAGAGGGGGGCTTAAATTGGAAAAATTAACAGAGGAAAGAATCCAGCAGCTCAAGGAAGCAAAAGCAAAAGCGGTTTTAGGGGGTGGGGAAAAAAGAATAGCCAAGCTTCACGAACAAGGTAAACTTACCGCCCGGGAAAGATTAGACGTGTTACTGGACCCTGGAAGTTTTGTAGAATTTAACCAATTAATTGGTTACTGGCAAGGAAATCCAGGTGATGGGTTGGTATGTGGGTATGGGACAATTAACGGAAAAGTTGTTTGTGTATATTCTCAAGATCCAACCGTGCTCGGCGGTTCGATTGGGGCTATGCACGGGTTTAAAATGTACCGGACTGTAGAAAGAGCCTTGGATATGCAGGTGCCCTTTATTGGTGTTCATGACTCACCAGGAGCAAGGTTGCCCCGGCCCCAGGAGGGGACAACCGCCTTGGGTGGTGTTATGGAAAAAAATGGAGGGTCTATTTTTTATCCCAATACTCATGCTTCGGGGGTGATACCGCAAATATCAGCCATTGTAGGGAGTTGTGCGGGTATTTCGGTTTATTCCCCGGCTTTAACCGATTTTATTTTTATGGTTGACGGGACAAGCCAAATGTTTATTACCGGTCCCCGGATGGTAAAATCAGTTATGGGCGAAGATGTTACGCCAGATGAATTAGGTGGTGCTGCCGTCCACTGTACTGTTTCAGGAGTAACCGACGCACGTTTTGCCTCGGAAGAAGATTTGTTTATGAGTATTCGGGAATTATTATCTTTAATTCCGGCCAACAACCAGGAAAAACCGTCCCGCGTAGATACAGGAGATGATCCGGACCGTCTGGACGATGAACTGGCTGAAATAGTACCGGCTAATCCAAATAAGGCTTATGATATGCACGAACTTATTTATCGTATTTTAGATAATGGTTATTTTTATGAAGTTAAACCAGAGTTTGCCGGTGAAATGATTGTAGGTTTTGGCCGCCTTGATGGCCAGACAGTAGGTATAGTGGCCAATAACCCATTAGTCCGGGCCGGCAGTTTAACCGTAGATAGTTCAGATAAACAAGCACGATTTATGCGTTTTTGTGATTGCTTTAATATTCCTATTATTTTACTGATAGATACTCCGGCTTATATGCCGGGGACCCATCAGGAGCACGCAGGTATTATCCGGCACGGAGCAAAAGTATTGTATGCCCTTTGTGAAGCTACTGTACCCAGAATTGGGGTTATGGTTCGTAAAGCTTATGGCGGAGGAAACCTTGGTATGGGCATTATTCCCGGTATGGCTACCGATATGATTTATATGTGGCCGTCAGTGGAAATCGGTGTATTGGGGGCAGGGCAATCAGTAGAATTATTCTTTGGAGATGAAATTAGAAAGTCAGAAAATCCAAAGGAACTAAGAGAGCAAAAATTAAAGGAATACCGGGAAAAATACGCCAATCCCATTCATGAAATTTCTAATAATATTTTTATTGAGGATATAATTGAACCACGGGAAACAAGAAGAAGGTTAATCCGAGACCTTAAGTTTTTAGAAAATAAAAAACTTCCCCAACGCAGCAAGAAAAAACACGGTAATATACCATTATAAAGGAGGTGATTATAAATATGGAAGAGACCAGGAAACTGGCCGAGTTTTTAAGTAAAACCTCTTACCAGGATATACCAGTTAGCGTTAGGGATCACGCTAAGCTTTGTATTTTAGATTGTTTAGGGGTAACTATTGCTGGAGCCAGAGAAGAAATGGCTACCATACTGGTTAGCTTCGCCCAAGAAATGGGCGGTAAAGAGGAGGCTACTATTATTGGAAAAGGAGTCAAAACAAATGTTTTGCTAGCTTCTCTAGTAAATGGAGCCATGTCGCACGTTCTTGATTTTGATGATGTGCATGTTCCTTCCGGGACTCACCCCAGCGTTAATGTACTTCCACCCACTTTAGCCGTAACTGAAAGTAAAAAATTAAGCGGAAAAGACTTACTGGCCGCCTTCATTTTAGGTTTTGAGGCCGAGGCCAGGGTAGGGATGGCTACCGGATTAACCCACTATGACCGTGGTTGGCATTCTACCGCGACTATTGGTCATTTTGGGGCGGCCGCAGGAGTAGGAAAGCTTTTAAATTTAACCCCTGCCCAGATGATAAGTGCATTAGGCCTGGCTGGAACTCAAGCTGCAGGAATACGCCAAATGTTTGGGACAATGTGCAAACCCATTCATCCCGGTAAGGCCGGGATGAATGGCGTGATAGCAGCTTATTTAGCGGCTAAAGGCTTTACCAGTACGTCTGATGTGATTGAAGGAAAGGGAGGCTTTTTGGAAATATACTCGGATAATCCGCAGCCTGAAAAAATTCTGGCCGGTTTAGGCGAGGATTACCAGGTATTGGCTACCGGCTTTAAGATCCATGCTTCCTGTCGGGCTACCCACGCTACGATTGACGGGATGAAAATAATCCGCGAGGAAATGGATAAGGTAATCAGTGAGGATATTGAAGAAATCCAACTGGAAGTACCCAAAATTACTTTTCAGGCCGCCGCTAAACCAGAGCCAAGAACCGGATTAGAAGGCAAATTTAGCGTTTATTATTGTGCTGCCTTAGGCTTACTTGAAGGAGTAGCCGGTGAAGATAAGTTTACCAGCGAAAAGGTAAATGAACCCCAACTGGTTGTCTTAAGAGAGAAAGTTAAAGCTAACTTAAACGAAAGCCTAGGTGTTTTTGAAGCTAAAATTACAGTTAAAATGAAGGATGGTAAAACTTATCATAGCCACATTTTAACTCCTAAAGGTGAGCCTGAAAATCCAACCAATTTTGCGGAACTGGAAGATAAATTTAAAAACCTGACGGTTTTAGTAATACCTGAAGAAAACGCCGTTCAGTTAGTAGAAAAGATAAAAAACCTGGAAGAAGTAACTGACCTAAGAGAAATTGTGGCCCTTTGCCACCCGGTTAGGAGGGAATAAAAAGTATGTCCACCGAGAGAATCCGGAATAAAAATTTACTTAAAAAGGTTGTTTCGCCTGAAGTAGCGGCCGGGATAATTAAAGACGGAATGACCATTGGTACCCACGGGGCGCTAAATGTTGCTTATCCTAAGACTTTTTTTAAAGCTTTGGCCGAGAGAGGAAAAAAAGGCGAAATTAAAGAAATAAACCTGTGGACTATTTCTTTATTTGGGCCAGAAGGCGTTTTAGCCGAAGCAGGCATTATTAAACGAAAATTAGGTTCTATTGGTAATAATACCATTAGAAAACAAATTAACGCCGGAAAAGTGCTTAGCAATGATTTAAGGCCGGAAGTGTTTCCTTTATACACCCGTTCCAAGGTTATTGGTAAGGTGGATGTAGCCGTAATTGATGCGGTGGCTATTACAGAAGAAGGGCATATTGTTCCTTCCCATACCCTGGTGGATGCGGCCACGTATGTGGAAATGGCAGATATAGTCATTGTAGAAATTAACCACGCTCAACCCTTAGGTCTGGAAGGAATGCATGATGTATATTGCTGTAAGTTACCTCCGCACCAAAGAGAAGTTCCCCTTTATCATGTTGGTGACCGGATTGGAAACCCATATATACTAGCGGGGGAAGATAAAATAACTTATATTATTGAATCTTTTGAGTCCGAAAAAAATCCCCCGGCTTCAAGAATTGATCCGGCTAGTCAAAAGCTAGGCGAGTATTTGGTTTCTTTCTTCAAAGATGAGGTCAAAAAAGGAAAAATACCATCTAAGTTGTATCCCATTGCCAGTGGCATTGGAAGCGCTTCAGACGCTTTTTTAAGTTGTCTGGCCCAATCAGATTTTGAGGACATAGAAATTTTTACTCCTGTGTTGGGAGACGGTGTTCTTGAATTAATTGACCAGGGTAAGTGTAAGATTGCTAGTACGCCGGGATTTTTATTGTCCGAAGAAAAATGGCAGCCGTTTTGCCAGAACATAGACAAATATAAAGATAAAATTATTATCCGTTCGGTTGAAGTGACTAATAACGCTGAAATTGTAAGAAGACTGGGGGTAATTGCCCTAAATAATCTATTAGAGATAGATATTTACGGTAATATTAATTCCAGTCACGTAGGAGGCGCGCAACTGGTTAACGGAGTGGGCGGAGCCGGCGTCTTTGCGGCTAACGGGTATTTAGCCGTATTTTTGACCTTATCTACCAGCAGAAAAGGTAGTGTTTCGGCTATTGTTCCCATGGTTCCTCACGTTGATTTAACCGAGCATAATATTGACGTCCTGGTTACCGAACAAGGGTTGGCCGATTTGCGCGGCTTATCGCCTGTAGAAAGAGCGGAAAAAATAATTAATAATTGTGCTCACCCGGATTACCGGCCCTTGCTAAATGAATATTTAGAGAAAGCTAAAAAAACCGTGGGTGGTCATGAACCTCATATTTTAGAAGAGGCTTTTTCCTTCCACTTGCGGTTGCAACAAACAGGTTCTATGAAATAAAAATATGAAATAAAAAAAAGGAGGAGTAAAAATGAGTGAGTCTTTAGAAAAAATAAAAGAGAAAAAAAAACAGTGGGAAGAACGGGTACTTGCTCCTACCCTAAAAAGATTTAGAATGGCCGAGTCCCCCACCAAGTTTTACACCCCGGCCGATATTCCAAATTTTGATTTCTTAGAAAAAGTAGGTTTTCCAGGACAATATCCTTTTACGGCCGGGGTTTACGCCACTAATCCCCAGGCTGCCGGTACAAAGGGAGGCGGTTTTATTGGTGCGGCGCCAGGCCTAAGAAGGGCCGGACGCTATTCCGGTTACGGTACTCCGGAAGATACGCGGGACTATTATAAACGAATGACTGCTTTAGGTTCTAAAGCCGGTCCTAATATGGCCTTTGATCTTCCTACCCAGTGCGGCTATGACTCAGACAGCCCTATAATTAAAGGTGAAGTAGGAAAAGTAGGGGTAGCGGTTGACAGCTTGCAAGATTTTGAAATTATTTACGAGGCTTTTACGGGGGAGCGGGATTTAGACAAGATAGCTTCTAACTGGACCATTAATGCTCCCGCTAATATTTACGTCGCCTTTTATATTGCCTTGGCCGAAAAAAGAGGCGTTCCCATAGCCAAGCTTAGAGGAACACCCCAAAATGATATTTTAAAGGAATTTGTAGCCCGGGGTACTTATATTTTTCCTCCCCGTCCTTCCATGCGGATGTTCAGGGATAGCGTGGCTTTCTTTACCCAACACCTACCCGAGATAAATATTACTAGTATTGGCGGCTATCATATGCGGGAAGCCGGGGCTACCCGGGAACAGGATTTAGCCTTTAGTATGGCCAACGCCATTGCTTACTTTAAAGCCGGGGTAGAAGCCGGGGTAGATATTGATGTTTTTGCGCCCAAGTTTACCTTTAACGGTTTTGGTGGAAGCATGGAGCTATTTAAAGAGGTTGCTTTTCAAAGAGCCGCCCGCCGGATGTACGCTAAAATTTTAAGGGAAAAGTTTAACTCCAAAAACCCCCGCAGTTGGCTGATTAGGCAGCCGATGTCTGCCCATATTGGTTGTTCTGCAGCGGTGGCTCAGCGTCCGTTAAATAATTTAATCCGGACCGTGGTCGGGGGAACTGCCGGGGCCCTTAGCGGCGGCCCGCCCAATCTTTTCCCGCCTTATGATGAGCCATTAGGATTAGGCTGGAGCATGGAAGCCATTCAACTGGCAGAAGATGGGGCCAGGATATTGCAGTATGAGGCTAAGTTAACCGAAGTTTCCGACCCCTTGGCCGGTTCCTATTACGTAGAAGCCTTAACGGATGAAACTGAGGAGGCAGTCTGGAAAGAATTAGAAAAACTTGAAGCTATGGGAGGGGCTGTAGCCGCCATTGAAAATGGCTATATGATTCGGGAAATTGCCCGCAGCGCCCACGAACGCCAACAAAGAATTGAAAGAGGAGAAGATTTAATAGTGGGCGTAAACTGTTTTATGGACGAAAGTGAGCTTGACGTAAGACCCCAACAAACGGTTGCTCATCCATATAACCCGGAAAAAAGACAGCAGGCCGAAGAAGCCCAAATAGCTAAACTGCGCAGCCTGAAGCAAAACCGGGATAACCGGGCTGTAGCCAGCGCCTTAAAAGAACTTGAGGCCGCCGCGAAAAAAGAAGAGGTTAATTTAATGCCTTATTTTATTGAGTGTGCTAAGCTTTACGTTACCGAACAAGAAATGTGTGATGTTTTAAGAGGCATATTTGGCGAATATGAAGCTTCTTCTTTATTTTAAGGTTTTAAGCCGTGGTAAATGTAAATAAAGAAAATCAAGAAAGTCAGGACAGTTATGGCTGGGTCATTTTAGGTATTTTTACATTAGCTCAATTAATTATGTCGGTAGGTGCGTATGCGTGGGGGCCTTTAGCCCCCTTTTTATCTAAGGAACTAGGTTTAACCAATACTCAGATTGGTTCACTTACCTCTGTGCTTTACCTTACTTCGGTGGTTATTGCTACTCCCTCGGGTTTTTTGGTAGACCGGTTGGGGGCAAAAGTAATGCTGATTGTTTGTCTTGGGCTTATGGGTTTACCTTTTGTTGCTATGTTTGGGTGCAATAGTTACTTTTTGCTGGCTGTTTTAGCCGGGGTGGCTGGTTTGGGTTACGGTATTTTAAATCAGGCTTCGGTAAAAGGTTTAATGTATTGGTTTATAGCCAGGTTCCGGGGCACAGCTTTAGGAGTTAAGCAGGGCGGGGTTACGGTAGGGGCCGCAGCAGGAGCAATACTTCTTCCTTTTTTAACCCGGTACTTTAATTGGCAATCAGCAGTAGCTCTTATTGGTTTGCTGATGTTAATTATAGCTGGCGCAGTCGCCTTTTTTTACCGGGAGATGCCCTTGACAACAAAAGAAACTGCTTTAACTCCAGCGACAAAAAAACCCGGCCAAATGCGTAAGGTGTTTAAAAATCCCGAATTGTTGGCTACCGTAATCGTGATGCCTTTATTAGCCGGCAGTCAAATCTGTATTAGCACCTTTTTAATAAAATACCTGCAAGATACAAATGCTACTTCAGTAGTAATAGCCGAAACAAGCCTGGCTGTGGTAATGGTTGCAGCTACCGTGGGCAGGGTTGGCTGGGGGGTGGTAAGCGACCGTATTTTTAAAGGCAACCGGGTCATAACCATGCTTTTAATTTGTTTTTTAGCCCTGGTAGGGGCAGTAGGAATTAATTTTTTGCCGGTTAAAGCAGGTACGGGGTTAATATTCCTTTATAGTGTCCTTTTAGGGTTAGGTTTTCTTGGTTTTCACGGCGTTTTAATGGCATTAGTCGGGGAAATAGCCGGAACAGCGCTTGCCGGTGCAGTGTCGGGAATCGTAGTTACTATTTCCTGGGCCGGAATTGTTGTCCTGCCGGTCATTTTTGGGGCCCTGGCTGACCATTATGGCTATTTTTGGGGTTGGCTTATGGTTGCCGTAGCGGCATTACTTGGTTTTTTAAGTTATTTTTATACTTTTTTAAAACAACTTAAGGCAAAATAAGGAGGTGAAAGGCTTTTCCCTGGTAATTTTAAAGGGATATAGACCGTAAAATATGAGCAGGGAGACCATTTTACTTAAAAAAGAAGAAAAAATTGCTACCATTATCTTAAACCGGCCCGAACGAAGAAACGCCATTAACCGTCAGATGATGGAAGAATTAATTACGACCATAGAAGAACTCGCCTTAGATGAAGAAGTAAAAGTGGTAATGCTTACCGGGGCCGGTAAAGCATTTTGTTCCGGGGCTGATGTGGATTTAATGACCGGGGGCAAAGAAGGAGAAGTTTTAGGTGAACAAAGCGTGGAAGAATTACGGCGTTCTTATGTGTTTGTGGCGGCTAAAAAATTAATTTTAGGGCTGCGTAGATTAGAAAAACCAACCGTGGCGGTAATTAATGGAGTATGCATTGGGGCTGGTTTTGATTTGGCTTTAGCTTGCGACCTGCGTTTGGGCAGCGAAAATACTATATTTATGTGCGGTTTTGTAAAAATTGGCTTATTTCCAGGGTTTGGAGCTACATGGCTTTATCCCCGTCTTATGGGTTCCGGCAAAGCCCTTGAAATGTTATACACCGGAGACGCCTTAAACGCAGGAGAAGCTGAGCGGATAGGGGTTTTAAACAAAGTTGTTCCGGCCGCGGATTTGGAAAAAGAGGCCTTGACTTTAACCCAGAAAATAGCGGCAGGACCCCCTATTGCCTTGCGTCTTATGAAGGCTCAGGTTTATGAAGGGATAAATATGGACTTGGAGATGGCGCTGGGTCATGCGGCTATGTGTGAAGCGATAACTTTAGCTTCCCAAGACCATAAGGAAGGTGTAGCCGCCTTAAGAGAAAAAAGAAACCCTAACTTTAAAGGACAGTAAATATGGAAGTTATTAAAGAAGAAATTATTAAAGAAGAAGAAGGGTTTGTTTGTACCCTTACTATAAACCGACTGGCCAAAAAGAATTCTTTAAATGAAAGCGCTCTGTGGCTTTTGGGCGATGCCTTTCAGCAACTGGAGGCCCAAAAAAAAATACGGGTAATAGTTTTAAGGGGGGCGGGGGAAAGTTCCTTTTGTGCCGGGGTAGAAATTCCACCTGCCAAGACTGGAGTTGGTCCACCAGTAAAAGCGCTGGCGTACTGTCTGGAAAGCTTAAATAATTGTAATCTGCCTGTTATTGCCATGGTTTATGGTTATGCGGTTGGGGCAGGGCTGGACCTGGTAGTGAGCAGCGATTTTTGCCTGGCGGCCGATAATGCTTTTTTTGCAGCCAATCTGGTTAAAATAGGCCGGATATATTATTACGAGGCGGCGCAACGCTTGCTAAATTTGGTGGGACTTAGGGCAGTCCAGGAAATTCTCTTAAGCGGGGGTTTTATTAAGGTTCAAAGAGCCAAAGAAATTGGTTTGGTCAATCAAGTAACCTCACCGGTTAAGCTGCCTCAGGCAACGTATAAGCTGGCCCGTGAGTTGGCTGAAGAAAACTCCCCTTTAGCCATGCAGGGTACGAAAAAAATGCTTAAAAAACTAGCTTATTTACCTATGCTTGATGAAGGTACCCAAGTTGAATTAAAAAAAATTATGGATCAAATTAACTCCAGCAACGACGCCAAAGAAGGCCAAAAAGCTTTTTTAGAAAAGCGAAAAACATTTTTTAAAGGAGAATAAGTAAAATTTTAAATTATTTAAAAAATATATATTGACAAGCTTGGAATGGTAGGTTAAAATAACCTTGTTTAAAGTTTAGCGAAATATCAGAAAATTCATCTAAGTTAATTTTGAGAAAATATTTTAATAGTATTGACAGAAAGAAGACTTAATTTTAAAATTAGTAAACAAAAGGGTATTAATATAAATAAGCTTTTAAAGTTTCTATAAATTTTAGTATGTTTTGAAAAAAGGAGGTGATAAAATTTAAGCTTGACTTAACTTAAAAGCTTTACTAGAAATGAGGTGGGATGGGTAAGAAGCATAGGCTGATGGTTGGTTCCAAAAAACGAAAACAGGTAATTTGATAATAAGTTAATTAAAAGGTTAACTAAAATCTTAAATTTTAAGGAGGTTAAAAGGATGTCTACGGCGGTTGAGGAAAAAGAAAAAGCTTTGCACGAACACTTAGAAAAAAGAGAATATTGGTGGTGGGCCGAAAAGGCCCGTTCCTCAAGGATAGATTATTTAAGAAAGGCGGTGTGGCCCAAAGCAGCCAAGGGTTCCTCCTACTTGCCGGGTACTAAGATTTGTTGGCATGGTTACAAAATATACCGTGAAGTATTTGATACTCCTGATGCCAAAATGGACCCTTATATTCTTACTTTTGCCAAAGCCCAGGCTAAAGTACTAGACACAATTCCCATTTTCATTATTGACCAGTCCCGTATTGTAGGTTATACCGGCAGTGCGCCTCATAAGTTGTATATGACCCCGCAATCGTCTTTCAATGTAGCCTGGGATATGTACAACGACCGGATGGATTTGGTGGATAGAGAAGAAGACAGGCCGTGGATTAAAGAAGCCATTGAATTTATGAAGCCATACACTTATGAGGCTCGCGCCGATAGAATACTTAGCCGGCGGCAAAGAATTATGTGTTCCACCTCTCAAACCTTTACCGGCTCTTCTCATCGGGAATCCCAAACTTATTCTACCACCCAATGGGGCTATTTCCACAGTGGTTTTAACAATATTCTGGCTCAAGTTAATGAAAATATTGCGGAAGCTGAAAAGGTCCTTTATGAAGTTGGAGCCCGCCCGGACTTCCCGGCTGAATACGATGCCTTGAACAAACTGGATAATTGGCGTTCCTTTAAGATTGTTATAGAGGCTATGTTAAGGTGGGCTAAACGTTACAGCCGTCTGGCAAAAATTATTGCCGAAAACTTCGAAACCGACCCCCAGCGCAAGCAAGAGCTAATGGAAATTTCCCGTATTTGCGCTAAAGTTCCTGGTGAAGCTCCTGAATCATACCATGAGTTTTTAATGTATGACAATATGGCTCAGCGGGCTAAAAGATACGAATGGGGAGAAGGGGCCTGGCCGGCAAAACCTGATACCTGGGGCTGGCCTTGTTACAAAAAAGATGTAATTGATGAAAAGACGCTCTCTCAAGATGATGCCTTGGATTTAACGTGCGAATACCTGATCAGGGCTTTTGAATACGGTAATCCTAGAAACAGGCAATACCGCGAATTAATGACCGGCGACCCAGGGCCTTATGTTTGGGCATTAGGAGGCATTTTGCCTGACGGTAGCGATGGCGCTAATGAATTAAGCGACACTATTTTAAAAGCGGCCAGGCTGGTAAGGGTAGCTTCGCCCACCTATGCCCTGCGCTATCATCCCAAAATACGAACTGAGACCCTCAGGCAGGCATTTGAGTGCATCAGGCACGGTCTTGGTTACCCAAATATCCGCCATGACGACGTCTTGGTTCAATCTAATATGTACTGGAGCGGCACCCCGCTGGAAGAAGCCCGGACCTGGACGGCCCAGGCCTGCATTGTTCCTTGCCCGGGTACCAAGCACGGGGTTATGCCGGCAAGATACTCGGCCAGTTCAACCCTAGGCTCAAAATGTGTGGAGCTTGCCTTATGGAACGGCTTTAACCCGGTCTTTAAGATGCAGATTGGTCCTAAAACGGGTGACCCTACCAAGATGACCTTTGACGAGTTGTTTGACGCTTGCATTGAACAGTTTAAGGTTATCCACTGGGAGGGCTGCAAGATTCGGAATATTAGCCGCTGGGTAGAGGAAGAAATAGGCCGGCCCATGCTAAGTTCCGGTTGGGAAGAATGTATAGAAACAGGAAAGAACGCTTTCCAGCGAAGAGAGTACGGGAACAACTGGTTAACCACCTTCATCTGGACGGACGGTTGGGACGCTATGGCGGCACTCAAAAAGCTGGTTTATGACGAAAAGAAGTACACCATGGAGCAGGTACTGGAGATGCTGAAGGTAAACTGGGAAGGCTACGAAGTTGAAAGAATGGACTTTGTAAGGGCGCCAAAATGGGGTAATGACGATGATTACGTAGATGAAATTGTAGTTAAGGCGTATAACCGGACCCGGGACGAAGTTTTACTGCCGTGTAAAGACTGGGGCAGAAGCTCCCGGGGTATACCAACTGCTCCACAAAATATTGCCGCTTACACCGTAGCCGGGGTTCTTTTAGGTGCTCTGCCCAACGGTAGAAGATTAGGCGATACTTGTTACGACGGTGGCTGCTCACCTGGGGCTGGTTTAGATAAAAAGGGACCTACGGCGGTCTTGAGATCAGTTGGTAAAATAGACCATGTTACTAGTCACCGGGCCAACTTGCTTAATCAGCGCTTGTCCCCAACCCAATTGGTAGGGGATAAAGGGTTTGAGCTCTGGCATAACTATATTAAGACTTGGCATGACTTGAGGATCAACCACGTCCAGTTTAACATGGTAGATAATGAAACTTTATACGCCGCCCAAAAGGAACCGGAAAAGTACAGTGAGTTAATGGTCCGGGTGGCCGGGTACAGCGCTCACTTTACCGGTTTAAACAAAAAGACCCAGGATACGATTATTGCCCGCAACGTTCAGACGCTTTAAAAAGCTGAATTTCTCCCCCCTCCCGGTTAACCGGGAGGGGGTAGAAAAACTATAAAGTATACAGATTTAAAATATATAATGAGGAGGATTGGTAATAATGGCTAAAAAAAGATGCGGTGATTGTAAAAAGTTTTTACCCCAGAATACCAATTCCGCGGCTAATGACAGTTTTTGCCTGGCTGAGGAGTTGATGGTCGATGGCTTATCTAAGGAAACGGATTTGTATTCGGAAATAGCGGAAAAATGTGTTTATTTTGAAGAATTAGACCGGGTAAGGACGAATACTTCCGAGTTTACCTGGGACCCGCAGCTGCGTTCCGCCAGAGGGTTTGACGAAAAGTAAGTTGTATAAAATAATGCCAAGACAGGGGTCGGATAATGCTTAAGTGTGATAAATGTGGTTTTGAAGGAAGCCGGGCTGAATTTAAGTATATTGGGCAGGCTCAGGAAATAGGGGCGATGGTTTTTAGACGATGCCCGGCTTGTACTAATTTAGTTGTTTGTGATGAAGCAGAAGAGGATGAGAAAAGCAACTTTACTGATGTTTGGGAATTAAACCGCCTGCGCGGTAAAGTGTTCAAAGGAAAAAAGGAAAAAAAGGAGGTAAAAAAGAATGAAATGTGAGCATTGTGGTTTTGAAGGGACAAAAGGAACTTTCCGTTATCTTTACAACACAACTCTGGACGCGGTAACTGCTTACCGGGAGTGTCCCAAGTGCTTTGGCTGGGTAGTTTGTAACGAGCTAGAAGAAGAAAAGAAAGAAAAAGCAGTGGCAAAGTAAAAGGAGGTTTAAAATGGCAAAGATACCAAAAGAAGCATTAGACGTTTTAGCCAGTCCAAATACGTTAAAAATGATGGGTACGGTGAACAAGGCTGGAATACCAAATGCGGCTATTATAGCTACGGCCGGGGCATTGGATGAGGAAACCATTGTTTTTGCGGAATTGGCGGTTAAAAAAACAAAAGAGAACCTGCTGGATAATAAAAAGTTTACGCTTACCGTTTTAGCCCCCACTGGAGAAGGGTACCAGATAAAAGGAACTTTTCTAGAGTTTCAGGAAAGAGGCCCCGTGGCCGATGCCTTAAATGAAAAGGTTTTCGCTATGCTTAAGAAAGAAATTAGGGCGGCGGGGATTGGTAAAGCAGAAGAAGTGTACTCGGTTAGTTTAAAAAATCCGGGGGCGAAATTAGCCTAATTAAGGAGGTAAAAAATGGCTAAAATACCAGAGGAAATAGTTGAAGCTTTAGAAGATAAGAATTCAGTTAAAATGATGGCTACGGTGGATAAGGAGAAAAAGGTTAACCTGGTTCCTATCGGATCGGTTCGGGTTCTGGATGAAGAAAGGCTGGCTTATGCTTGTTGTTTTAACGGGAAGA
>JJNX02000017.1 GCA_000681355.2 Peptococcaceae bacterium SCADC1_2_3 | reverse complement strand
CAAAGAGCAACCTATGCTTTCTGCCCTGCAAAACCGTATTTTCTCGTTTTATTTTGGGGTAAAATCTTTTTTTGTGTTCCGTTCAACGCTTGTGCTGCCTGGCCTCCCGGACAAAGCAAAAAGCTCTATAAGACGTTAATATTTTAAGGATAAGGAAAAAAATTTTCAAGTTATTTCTCTTTTGAGGGCAAAAAAGACGTTGCTGTTTTAAAAAGTTCCTCCTTAAGTGGGAGATCACCGCTCACGGTAAAGGTGTAGTTATCCTGATACCACCAATATTGAACCTGGCCCCGGCTAGTTTTATCAGATGGCTCCGGGTGAACCTCGCGCAACCAGCCGCGGTGGCCGTTAATCTCAACAACCTTAAACCCGCTTTGCTCTTGATTAAGCCGCAGTTCTTCCTGGAAATTGACCGGGTTGTCACGGCGTTGACCGATTTGAAAGAAAAGATTTTCAGCCGGACGAGAAACTTCAACCCGGTAATTGCGGATAATTCGAAGACATGTTTTGTCCCAATAAACCTTGCTTTCGGCAATAGTTCCGGCAGGCAGGCAAGCCGGCTGCCAGGCGCGAAAGCCTACTGCTTTTTCTGCCTCGGCAAGAGTTCCCTGCTTAATTCCTACGCCGGCCGCCATATTACTGTATTTACTCTCTTTTAACGGCGGCGTCTCTATAGACTTTTGCCCTTGTTCTGATAAAACATCCTTTTTTTGCAGCTTGGTTTTTTCCTCCCCGGTTTCTTTTAATGCCGGGGCCTTTACTGAATGTTGGTTATTTGCTTGAAAGTTTAATTGCTCGCGGTCTGCTTTATCGCGGGCAGCCTTAGACTGAAAACTTTTTTGTTCCCCATCGTTGCCTGTCTTTGACGGGCTTAGGGTTTTTTCAGGCTGGTAATTGCCCGCTAAGTGTTGATTTTTACCAAAAAACTGTTTGGACCAAAAGCCGTCGTATTTACCTATGCTATACCATCCTGCTCCCAGAACCAGGAAAAAAACCAGGATACCCGCCGCTACCCCGGGTGAAAGGAACCAGAGTCTTCTTTTTGGAAGTACTGGGTTTACCCGCTGAACAGCAATTTTGTCTTTAATGTTATTTTGTAAGTCATTAGGAACCTGGATACCTTTAAAAGCTCCCGCAAACATTGCCCGCAGTTGAACATCAGCTTGTTTAAGCTTGGCCTGGGTAGCCCGGCAAGTAGCGCAGCCGGCTAAATGTTTAACTACCGTAGCATATTTTTTTGGAGAAAGTTCGCCCGCTAGATAATCAGGCAGGTTTTGTTCAACCTTTTTGCACCGCATTGTTCCTCACTTCCTTAAAAGGCACTTTTGAATTGACTTGCGGGCTGTATGAAGCCTTGACTTTACAGTACCCGCTGGGACACCCAGAGTTTTGGCCACCTCCCTAACCTTAAGGCCAAAGCCGTAATATAGAACAAGGGTAGCGCGGTATTCCGGGGTAAACGTGGCAAGTATGTTTTTCAGGTCGAGTTTCAGGTCGAGATTTTCTTCGACGGTGTTTGTATTTTCTAAAAATGTATTCTCCCGGGCCAGGTTGGCGCAAACACTTTGATCCCGCTGTTTCTTCCGTAAAATATCTGTACAACAGTTGACTACCACTCGATAAAGCCAGGTTTGTAAAGTGCTGTTGCGGTGAAAAGAAGCGAGTTTTAAGTAGCAACGAAGAAAAGCGTCTTGTACTGCATCCTGGGCGTCCTGCTCATTTTGCAGGATGACGTAGGCCAGGCGGTAAGCAAAAGGGGTATAATGTTCAATAATTTGATTGAACGCTTGCTGATTGCCCGATTTTGCTTCCTCAATGATATCTTCTTCAGAAAAACTACTTCTAAGTTGAGCTTCATTTTTTCCCGGGAACAGAAAAACCACCTCATTATGGGGTCAGGTCTTGAAATATAAGAATTGTTCATTATGTTCTTTATAATACTGATATTTCAAGACCTGACCCCAATACCCAACTATTAGTTAGACGTTTTAAACGGGAAAAAAGTTCGGTGGGTAAAATAATTTATTTATTTCTCAGTTCAATGAACTGGATAAACTTGTTTACTTCACTTTTTAATTGGGCAAAAATTTACGGAAGATTATTCACCAGACGTTCCATATTTGCTATATTAAGGTTGAAGGTATATATGTTTCGAATAACGTGTCGAAAGCTTCGATATTCATCTAAAGCATCACGTGTTTGTAAAGAAATCACAAAACTCATCTCCAGTTTTTTTTGCCCGCTGCCATCCTTGCCGGGTTCGTTCTGCTATTTTTTCTATTTCCAAAAGCTCTTCCTGCAGCCTGCCGGCTAATACAAGGTGTTTTTTGTTCATGCTTCAATTCCCTCCTTAATGGCTTTGCGTAAAAAAGGAGGGCATTTTTCCCCATCCACCAAATCAACATTAAATTCTTCATTCATTTCTGTAATTTCACCTGCCGCAGCATAAAAGCAATCATCCGGGATGCCCCATGCTGCCAAATCCACGTCAGAGCTCATTGTAAACCAGAGATTATGAACAAGGGAGCCGAAAACAACTACCTTTTTAGCTCCGTATCTTTTTTTCAGTAAAAGTGCCGCTTCCTTAGCTAACTTCCATGCCCTTTCCCGTCGTCTTAATAAACCTTCATGGTTTATCCCGTCACTGTCAACAAAGGTAAAGGGATACTTTTGGGCGTAAAACTCAACCAGGTCCTTTTCCCTTTTCATAAGAACAGCCCCCCTCTCCTTTAATTATATTATACCATACTAAGATATTTTCACTAACAGGATAAGCTTTTCCAACCGGTTAAATTCAGGATCACGGTGAATTAAAAAGAAAGGTAAATTATTGCCCTTCCGTCGTCAAACTGACCAAAAAGCTCTTCCACTAGGTCTGCCCCTACTTCGTTTTGGGGGGAATTTCGGGGACACAATACTTATCTTTTTTTAAAAAAAGGTTTAATACCCCCTAAAATACAACTTAGCTGACGAATTAGGTATTAGCAGCAAGAAAAAAAAGGGGGGGAGAAATGGCCAAACTAAAGTAACTATACAGGTGGATAGCCTGTAGGCAATTAGGCTGTAGGAGGAGATCTATGGGCTAACTTCCCAGATGCGAAGAGCGGCGGTTTCGGTGCCGTCAAACATCGTTGAGGGATGTGCACGCGAGAGTCAGGCAGATAACAGCCTACAGCCTACAGCCTACAGCCTACAGCCTACAGCCTAAACAGCCTGAGTAGTAACAAACTAAATATAATAAACGCGTGTTTTTAAAAACTGGCTTTAAACTATTTTAATTTTAAGGAGGAATAGGTTTATGGCGCGGAGAATTAGCAAGTTAAGATTAATATTGTCGTGTCTTTTAACCATAATCCTTGTATTAGGATTGTGCAGTTTCAGCCTGGCAGTCAATAATAAAAATTTTGGCGCAACCGGGAAAAAGATAAAACAATTGCCTCCAGGTATTGAAGCTAAGATAGAAGCTAAGATAAGCGTAAATAATCAAGCCTATAATAATGGCAACCTTAAAGTAGCAAATTGCACCATTCACGGCGTAGTTTACGAAGTGTATAATGATACAACAAAACCGGTGGGCAATGCTTTGATAGCTGCCCGGCGCATTGGACAGGCAGAAGGACCGCTAAAAAATCCTAAATTTAAAAAGGAAAAAATCTTACCCCCGCCATTGCACGCTAAAAGTGTACGCTGGACTGTTCTAAGCGATGTGTATGGTTTATACAGCTTAAATAATTTGCCTCCGGGAACATATTCAATGGCCTGCCTTACCAAGTGGCATAAACCTGTTTATGCTTTGGTAAAGGTAGAAGCAGGCGGCGTGGTTAAACAGGACTTTTGCCTAAAAGAGTCTTATGGTATTTTAAAAGGCAAGGTTATCAGTCCTGCTCATAACAATCCTGCCAGGGCTTTAGTTTTAGTTCTTTCAAAGGATAGCTTACCGGCTGCCGGGAAGCTAACTCCCCGGCAAAAAAATATCCTGGTAAAAGCTGCTCTTTACAAAACTAAAACTAATCAAAAAGGTTTTTATCTTTTTCCTTTTATCAAGCCCGGGGATTACTTTGTGGCAGCAATTAAAAACAACATTTATGGTTATGAAGAAGTAAAAATTGAATCATATAAAACAAGTATCGTAGACATAACTGTGAATAAGTTATTATTTCCTTAAGACAAATATAATTAAATTTTGTAACTACTTAGGTTCATAGGGGCAAAGGCACAAAGGCACAAAGTTTTTTGCCTATTTGCAGATCTCTATACGTTTTCATTTCCCTTTGGAACTCTGTGCTTTTGGACCTCTGTGCCTAGCTGAATAGTTATCTGATGTAGTATTAGTATTAACGGTATGGCGGGCAAGGATAAGGACGGGTGATCGGGATTGAATCAAAATTGAATCAAAATCTCTCACCAGTGAAACCTTTTCCCGTGGAAGAGTATTTAGCCAAAGCACAAAAAGGTGACGCGGCAGCCCGGGAGAGTCTTCTGGAAAATAGCAAGTTTTTTATTCTTAAAGTAGCCTGTCGCTATTGTTATAAGCAATTGCAGTGGGGCCAGGATGATGAGTTAAGTATTGCTTTAATAGCTTTTAACGAAGCAATAGACAAATACAATGAAGAAAAAAAAGTGCCTTTTCTTGTCTTTGCCCGGCTAATTATAAAGAATCGTTTAATTGATTTTTTTAGGCAGGAAAATAAGCAAAGCAAGGCCAGCCTGGATAAAGAAAACCAGACTATTGAAGAAAACAGGCTGGCCTTGGAAAAATACGATGAAGAAATGGCCCTCCGGGAATGCCAGGAAGAAGTTAAACAATACGAAGTGTTGTTAACCAGGTACAATTTAAGCATAAAGGAACTGACTCTGACCACCCCAAAACATAAACCCGTGCGCCGGTACCTTATTAAAGTGGCCTACCTTTTGGCCAATGAACCTAAACTTTTTAAATCCTTTATTGAAACAAAAAGACTTCCTCTAAAAGAATTAGGGCAGGTTTCCGGTGTTCCCCGTAAAACACTGGAAAAACACAGAAAATACTTGGCGGCTTTAAGCCTAATATTTGGTTATCCGGAAGAATTTACCTATATAAATTCTTATCTTAAAGGTTAATATAGCGAGGAGATAAGCAAGGAGATGTTTAATTAATGAAAGAACAAAAGGGTCTAGTCCTGAAAAAAGAAGACGATACCTGTTTTGTTCTAACTCCTGGCGGAGAATTTAAACAAATTTCTTTATCTAAAAAAGTTCAGGCAGGAGAGGAAATATCTATTCCCCCAAAGGCAGCCCACCTAAAACGGATTCTTTTTTTGGCCGCCAGTCTTGGCTTAATTTTATTTGTTTGGTTGGCTTATCAGCCTTTGTGGGCGCAAGCGGTTAATTATGTCTCCCTTGATTTTAATCCCAGTTTAGAACTGGGGCTGGACGGCAAAAAGAAAATTGTGACGGTAGTGCCACTTAACCAACCGGCCGAAGAGTTGCTGCAAAACTTGAATTTAAAAAGACAACCTTTTGAAAAAGGAGTAGAAATAATTTTAGTAAGGGCATTAGAGAAAGGGTATCTTAAGGACGACTACCCGCAAATAATTCTGGCGGCGGTTTCCCCGGCTAAAAAAGAGGCTGTTTTAATAGTAACAAATCAGGAAGTAACCCAAATAATTAACCAAGCTTTAAATCAGGCCTCAAAGACAAAAATCAAAGTAAAAGTTATTGCTACCACCACTACCTTCGCAATTAACCAGGAGGCTAAAAAAACAGGCTTATCTTTAGGAAAATGCCTTTTAATAAAAATGGCTCAAAAAGAGGGAAAAACAATCTCAGTTAAAGAACTAAAGGAAAAAAATCTTAACGAAATTGAAGCTCAGAACAATATTAATGCAGAAGAGTTGTTTCTAGGACAGGGTAAAACTAAAGAGCCAAAAGAAAAAATTAAAGAAAAGCCAGGAAAAGGTCCTAAATTGCCAAAATCAATAAAGTCAAAAAATTTAAAAGCCAGGGATTTACCAAAACAAAATCGAATCCATTCTAATTCTAAGCAAAAAGTGAGATTAAATAGAGAAAGTTTAAACAAAGGAGATTTTTGAATAATAGACCGCTTATACAGAAGCAAAAATCTCCTTTGTTTCTATTTCAAGCCCTTTTAAAGCTAGAGACTTAACCTTTCCTTCTCCCTCAACTATTTAATAGTAAAGAGATTTAACCTCCTTTAAATCATCCAGCCGGTTGATTTTTATCATTTTTTCCGAAACCGTATATAGCAGCTTATCAATATATAAAATTCTTTTTATGGTTTCATGCGGCTCATAAATTGGCTCAAGCATTCTCCGGTACATTTCCTCATGCGTAAGCGTGCCCTTTAACCAGATTCCTTTAGTTAAAGACAAGCCAAAAATGTAAGCGCCCTCCCACTGCCCGTAATATCTCTGACAGTATTCGGGGGTTATTGTTACGCCATTTTTTACGTCTTCCTTAATACCTTCACAAAGCCGCACCGGGTATGAGACGGGCAGGGCCAGCAGATTCTTTGATTTGCTGAATAAAAAGGCTTTGTGGTCATTTAAAGCCAGGGAGTCCGCGTTGTCCCGCTCAATAATATATTTTGCCTTTTCTTTGGGTTGCTCCGGATTGGTAACGTCAAACAAGGCTATCTTAACGGCGTTTTGCCACCTGGGCCGGGGGGGCGAAATAATTCCGGACTGTCCTGGTCTTGCATCTTCTTCTATGATAATCTCACCGGCCGTTTCCTTTCCAATGCCAATAATATGGTTTTCATCGTAAGGATGCATATAGTTGGAGAAGCCGGGTATTTTAAGGTAGCCCAGCGTTTTGGGCCGTTCCGGATACGTTAAATCAATCACAAAGAACGGGTCCGTTTCCCGGAAAGTAACCAGATACACCCGCTCGCCTAAGAACCGGGCCGAATATATTCTTTCTCCCGGGGCAAGACCGGTTAATTGACCTACCGGTTTTAGCTTTTCGTCATAAACAAAAATATTATTCTTGGTGCTCTCTTGCCATCTGGATGGTTCGTGGGAAGTGGTGGCAACTCTAAAGTAACCTTTGTGTTCATCCATGGAAAACTGGTTTAATACCCGGCCGGCAACTTCAGCGCTGGTCTGATACTTTACCTTCTGACCGGCCAGGTTAAGCTTGTGTATGGTGGTTTTATCATAAAACAGCGCCATTTCTTTGGCTACCTCTTCGTTAAGCCGGACCATTTTTACCTCGTCTAACTTAAGACCCTTTATTTCCCCCGCCAGTTTTTCTACCTCAATTATCTTTTCGGCCGGGCTGTGAGCAGATTGGCTAAGGGCCTTTATCTTTTCCCCTGTTTTGCCCGGTACGGCAAGAGCCAGAGAATTCAGGTATTTTTCCATGAGGGGCACAACATTTCCCGGACCCGGGGAGGTTAAATAAATGTTGTTTTGGGAAACAAAAACCTCCTGCGTAAGGCCGGTTAAAAGGACCTCATTGCTGACTAAAAGCGTATTTAAGTTAAGTGTGGTCACCAGGCTGTACCGATAGGCCGGGTAATATTCATCCTTAAAATATTTGATTTTACCGGCCGGTAAGGTAATTACCTTTTTATTGCCTAAAACAATTTCGGGCAACTTTAACTCCTGGCCAAAATAGCCGGAAGGCAAATTTAAATCTGTGGGCATATAAGCAATTAAATAAACATAGTTGTTTATCATCCGGGAAGTTATGTATGAGGCTCCGGTTAAGGAAAACTCTTTGATTAATTTTGGCTTGCTTTTGTCTTTAAGGTCAAAAACGCTTGTCCTTAAGCTTGAATTGGGCCGGTTAAAGTCATGCGCAAAGACTACCAGCCGGTCATCTCTTACAAAAATGCCGGTGGGCTCACCACCAATCCCGGTGGTGGAAAGGACCCCGGCAGCATCTGCCGGGTATGCCCGGGCAATAACCAGTTTTTTGCAGGCTAAAACATATAAATATTTGCCGTCACTTTTTACTATGTCCGCTTCATCCACCCCGGCCATCTGGATATTGGTGGTGGAAAATTCAGAGGCAGGAGCTTTCATAGACTTATAAGACTCCATAGACTGGGCACCGGATTCGTTCCTTAACATGGATCCGGTAGGCACAGGTCCGGCAATGTCTTCAGCTACCCTTCCGCCGTTGACCATTATGCCCCCACCCCCGTAAGGGAGTCCTTGTACAAAGGAGGCTATTCTTGCTTTTTCCGCCACATATTTTTTTAACTGGCCATAATCCTTAAACTGCTGGAGCGAGCCGGCGTTGGCCTTTTCAGGCAGCTTAAAAATGCCGGTCAAACCGGTTAAAATAAAGGCTAAAAACAAAATTATTACCCCGGCTACCACGGCAGAACTAACGATATTATTTTGCCTTTGGGTCATAGTTAACATCCCCTTTTTTTAATTTTATTAACTATTTTTCTATTCTACTTGTTAGACGAAAAAGATTCCATTTTGGTTCATAAAATGAAATCCTTAAGAAGGAATTTGATAACTGAAATTTAGGTAGAATTCCCAGAGCAATAGGTAACATTACTCAGATATTATAACTGATATTGGTTATTAATAAGGTAGTGACAAGGATTTAGGTTTATCTTCATAAATTTGTCAAGGAATATTTTATAATTTTTCTTAAGAAGTTATTATTGTTTTAAGTACAGTTACTGCTTCATTTACGTTAAGCGGCAAATAATTCCTTTTTACGCCTGGCAGTTGACGAAAAATCTGAACCACGGTTGGGAAACACAAATCAGCTTTTTCAATTAAGTCTTCCTTGGTTAAAAGCCAGGCGTCTCCTTGCGCCAGGGTTTGTCCTTCTTTGAGTATAATTATATGGTCGGCCCATTCTGCTGCCAAATCAACGTCATGGGTAGCGATGACAACGGTTGTTCCTTGCCGGTGCAGATGATTAAGGATTTTTATTAAGGTTATCTTACTCTTAGGGTCAAGGTGACTAGTGGGTTCGTCGAGTAAAATAACCTTTGGCTGCATGGCCAGCACCCCGGCAATGGCCACCCGTTTCTTCTGGCCGTGGCTTAAATGATACGGAGGCTTGCTGCTGTATTCTTCCATCTGTACGGCTTGCAAGGCGTCACTTACCCTTCTACTCACTTCATGTTCAGGTAAATTCATGTTTAAAGGGCCAAAAGCCACATCCTCTTTTACCGTTGCTGAAAAAACCTGATCATCCGGGTCCTGAAAAACTAACCCGACTTTACTTTTTACCCACCTTTCGGTACGAGGATTAATTTCGCGGCCTAAAAAACATACCTTTCCTTTTTGGGGTAAATAAAGGCCGTTTAAATGTAAAAGAAGAGTAGATTTACCCGCCCCGTTAGGTCCTAATATGGCTACCCTCTTGTCTTGCGGGATAAAAAGGGAAAGACCCCGCAAGGCCTCAGTAGCATCACGATAGCGGTAGTACAGGTTTTCTACTTCAATAATGTTAGCCATCCCATTACTCCTGTTTCCAATGTTTATCCGTAAACCCGCGAGCAGTCATAGCCAGGTATACTCGCTCCCCTCTTTCCCAGGAGCGCATAAAAAGAACCCCGATTAACTGGCCCAAGGTCTTAAAAGTAAAAAAATGAAACAAGTTATTTCCCGGTTTAAAAGCGCGGGCCCGCCGGGCAAAAAGCATTCTCTGTAACTCGTGGTTAAGAACATAAAGGTAACGCCAGGTAAATTCAACCAACTGGACAAAAATTACCGGTACCTTTAGGGCCCGCAAGGCACCCATCAAATTATAAAAAGAAGTCTTAGCCACCAGTAAGTTTAAAGCCAATAAAGAAGCACAAAGGCGCAAGGTCAAGATTAGTGCTTTATCTATTCCCTCTTTGGTTATGGTTAAAAAGAAAAGACCGGCATTTAATTGCTTTAAGGGTTCTCCAGGTACGGTGAAAGGTAAAAAAACAATTAAAAAACCCGTTAAAGGTAAAACCCAGACTGTCCGGCGGATAAATTTTATTAAAGAAAGCCTGGCTAATAAGGTTGCCAGAAATAAGATCCAAAAAATTAGAACTAGGGTAAGCCGGTGGTGTATACCAGAGATTAAAGCAATAAAACAAAAGATTATAATTATCTTCAGTCTGGGATCAAAAGAATGCCAAAAGGAACCTTGTTTTTTAAAAGAAGGGATATAATTTACCATTTATAATTTTAATTTGCTCTTTCTTCCTACAAGTTATAAGTGGGCCCTCCGTGGGCCCGGACTACTTAGGGTCAAAGGCACAAAGGCACAGAGGTACAAAGTTTTTTTGCCTATTTGCTGCTTAACTTTCTGATTAAACTGCTAAGCATTCGTTCTATTCAGGTGGATAGCCTGTAGGCAGTTAGGCTGTAGGAGAAAATTATGCGCGACTAACAGCCTACAGCCTATAGCCTAAACAACCTGTTTTTATTTCCCTTTGGAACTCTGTGCCTTTGGAACTCTGTGCCTACCTGAATAGTTATCAGCGCTTATCTAAACATTAGGCCAGGTTTTGTTGTTTTTAAAAATAGCGTGTGGTATAATTAGGCGAGTAAGTCCCCAAAAAGTCAGGAAGGGTTGTGGATAAATGTCGTTAACCGCTGAATTTTTTTGGAGGCTGTTTGAAGCTACCGGCTCTCTTTGGGCCTATATATTTTACCGTAAGTTTGTTTTGCATTAAACTAAATAAATAATTTTAATAAATAAGTTTATTATTCAAAAGAGGAGGTATTTAAAAAAGTGGAAGAAAAGCTGCGTCTTATGCTAAAGGCAGCGCAGCAGGCTATAGCTAATGCTCAAGATTTAGAAGAAATAAATAAAGTAAAAATTAATTACCTGGGTAAAAAGGGTGAATTAACCCGTATTTTACGGGGCATGGGAGCGCTGGCGGAAAATGAGCGGCGGAGCTACGGCCGGTTAGCCAATAAAATTCGGGAAGAAATTGAGGAAGTTTTAGAAAAACAAACAAATGTCTTTAAAAATAAAGAAATACAAGAGCGTTTAGCGGCCGAAAAAATTGACGTTACTTTACCAGGAAATGCTTTTTACCTTGGTCACCTTCACCCCGTAACCACCATACTTTACCAGATTGAGAACATTTTTTTAGGCCTTGGTTTTTCTATCGCCGAAGGCCCCGAAGTTGAACTTGATTATTATAACTTTGAGGCTTTAAATATTCCTCCCGAACATCCGGCCCGGGAATTACAGGATACTTTTTTTATTACCCCTAACGTTTTATTGCGCACCCATACTTCACCCGTACAGGTGCGTACCATGGAGGTTACGGCACCAAACATACCCGTTAAAATAATTGCCCCCGGCAAAGCATACCGGCGGGATGACGATGCCACTCACACCCCTATGTTCCACCAGGTGGAAGGATTAGCCATTGATCGGCAGATTACCTTTGCTGATTTAAAAGGCACTTTGCAGGTATTTGCCGCCGAGATGTTTGGCGCCGGTATTCGAACGCGTTTTAGACCCAGCTTCTTTCCTTTTACCGAGCCAAGTGCGGAAGTGGATATTTCCTGTGTTATGTGCGTTGGCCAGGGGTGCCGGGTGTGTTCGCAAACTGGTTGGTTGGAGATTTTGGGTTGTGGGATGGTCCACCCGCGAGTTTTAGAAATGTCTGGTTACAACCCGGAAGAGGTGACTGGTTTTGCTTTTGGCTTAGGGGTAGAGCGCATTGCCATGCTAAAGTATGGTATAGATGATATGCGCTTGCTTTTTGAAAATGATTTACGTTTTTTAACCCAATTTTGATAAATATAAATATAAGGTAGGCACAAAGGCACAATAGTACAAGAAAAAAATAAATCTAAGAAGGGGGATTATCTTTAACAAGTGCGTGTTTCCTGGCAATGGCTGAAAGAGTACGTAGATATTCCTGTGGGACCGGAAGAATTGGCCGAAAAATTAACTTTGACCGGTTTATCCGTAGTGGGAATACATTATTTGGGAAAGGAAATTGAAAAGGTTGTCACCGGTAAAATTCAAAAAATAAATGTTCACCCTAAGGCGGATAAATTAGTGGTTTGTCTGGTTGATACCGGTCAGGAAACGCTGGGGCAAATTGTTACCGGTGCTCCTAACGTAAAAGAAGGCCAGGTTGTTTCAGTGGCGCTTGAGGGGGCCAGGTTGGCCGGGGGAATGGTAATTAAGCCAGCTAAATTTAGAGGGGTAGTGTCCCAGGGGATGCTTTGTTCCGGGAGTGAGCTGGGTTTAACTACGGATATTATTCCGGCCGATCAAGCGCACGGCATTTTAGTTTTTCCTTCTGATACACCGTCCGGGCAGGATGTTAAAACTTTGCTTGGCTTGGACGATGTTATTTTAGAATTAGAGGTAACCCCTAACCGGGGTGATTGTCTTTCCATGTTAGGCGTGGCCCGGGAAGTAGCCGCTATATTTAAGCAGTCCTTACGGATACAAATACCGGAAGTAAATCCCCAGCCAAACGAAATTAAAGAATACGTCCAGATTGAAATAGAGGACGTTGCGTTGTGTTCCCGTTACGTAGCTAGAATATTTAAACAGGTTAGAGTTGCTTCCTCCCCTTTATGGTTGCAAAACCGTCTGCGGGCCGGGGGAGTGCGTCCAATTAACAATATTGTAGACCTTACTAACTACGTAATGTTAGAACTGGGCCAACCCCTACATGCTTTTGATTATGCCTGCTTAAAAGAAGGTAAAATTGTGGTTAGAAAGGCTAAGGAAGGAGAAGAATTAGTTTCTTTAGACGGGGTAACCCGGGCTTTAAACCCCGGTAGGTTGGTTATTGCTGACGCTAAAGAACCGGTGGCGTTGGCCGGGGTAATGGGGGGTCTTAATACAGAAGTTAATTCTGAAACTACCACTGTTTTACTGGAAGCGGCTTGTTTTCATCCCCAAACAATTCGCCGGACGTCACAAATTTTAAACCTGCGTTCTGAGTCATCTAACCGTTTTGAAAAAGGGGTTAATATAGAAGGGTGTGCGCTCTCTGCCCACCGGGCCGCGCAAATCCTCCAGCATATTCAGGCCGGCGAAGTAGTAGCCGGAATTATTGACCAGTACCCTAAACCTTTTACCCCCAGAACAATATTATTAAAAACAGAAAGAGTAAATTTTTTATTAGGGGTAAAAATACCGGAAGAAGAAGTAGAAGATATTTTATCCCGGTTAAATTTTCAGGTCCAACGCTCACGAAGCGAGCCATCCGGACAAGCTTCTTGTTTAATAGTAAAAGCTCCTGGTTACCGGCCTGATATTGAACGGGAGATTGATTTAGTGGAGGAAATAGCCCGGCTTTATGGTTATAATCAAATTCCCGCCAGCTTACCGTTTGGTACAACGACAAGGGGAAGGCGCGTAGGCGAGCAAGAAATGCACGCCAAAATTAAAGAATTTTTAATAAGCTGCGGACTAAATGAAGTAGTTACCTTTAGCTTTATCAACCCCTCAGTTTTTGACCTGTTCGATTTACCCCCGGAGAGCCCTTACCGAAATACTATAAAATTACAAAACCCGCTTCACAAAGAACAGGTTGCCCTGCGTACAACTTTGTTACCAGGCCTGGCGGAAGTAATCCAGCGTAATTTTAACCGGCGGGTAACTAACGGGGCTATTTTTGAAATTGGACGGGTGTTTTATCCTGACTCAAAACAATCTTTGCCTGAAGAAAGGATAATGCTGGCCGCAGCAGGCACCGGTCAAACTTTAAATAGTTGGCACCAACCGGCAATAGCCATAGATTTTTATTATTTCAAAGGGGTGTTGGAAACCTTGTTTGCGGCGCTTGGTTTAGTCAAAATATCCTTTGTGCCCTCCCTTAAAGAACCCGGCTTTCACCCCGGACGGACTGCCCAAGTCATGGTTAACGGAAATCAAGTGGGATTAATAGGAGAACTGCACCCCGATGTGCTGGAAAATTATGATTTACCGGTTCCGGTAGTTGCTTTTTCCGTGGATTTAACCAAATTAATTTCCTTGCCCGGAAAAAACAAAAATTATGCCCCCTTGCCGCATTTTCCAGGTATAAACCGGGATATAGCGGTTATGTTACCTAAAGATATTCCGGCAGAAGAGGTTTATTGCCTGATTAAAAAAACCGGGGGGAATCTCTTACGCAACTTCCGTCTTTTTGATGTTTATCAGGGGGAACAAATTAAAAGAGGCTACCGTAGCTTAGCCTTTACGCTTAATTTTCAAGCTGATGACCGGACCTTGACTGATAATGAAATAGCGGTTAACGTGGAAGTCATTGCGGCGGCATTAAAGGAAAAATTAGGAGCCGAACTACGTAAAGGCAGGCTAGAAGCCTACCCTACGGGGGGTACATAACGATGAATATAATGCGCAAACCCGTGGATGAGCTGGAAAAGAAAGATAACCGGGTCAAAGTAGAAATTTTTGGTGAAAGTTATATCTTAAAAGGCCCCGAATCAATTGAATATATGCAAACGTTGGCTCATTACGTAGATGAAAAGGTTCGCCAGGTGGCTGCCCATAACTCGCGTTTGGGAAAGGAAGGGGTCTCTTTATTAGCGGCTTTTAATATTGCTGATGAATTAATGAAATTACAAAAAAAATACGACCAACTGGTTAAGTTAAAAGAACTAAAAAAGGAAAATTCCTCAGATTTAATCAGGTTACCTGACAACAAAATAGTTTGGTAGGTCTGAAAATTAATTTACGAAAAGAAGGTAATTGTTGGTAACTCCCAGAGTTTTGTCCCGGGTCTTTTATGCCCGGGATACAGTAATGGTGGCCCGGGAACTTTTGGGTAAGTTTTTAGTGCATTATTTACCGGAGGGTACAGCCATAGGTCGGATTGTGGAAACGGAAGCTTATCTGCAAAATGATCCGGCATGTCACGCGGCGCGCGGCCTGACCAAAAGAAATCGCGTCATGTTTGGTCCACCAGGGCATGCTTATATTTACTTTATCTACGGGATGCATTATTGTTTTAACGTGGTAACGCGCGAAGAAGGGGTTGGGGAAGCAGTTTTAATTCGGGCCCTTGAACCAATAAGTTTGCCGAAAGACAGGCAAGCTTCTAACCTGCCCCGTAGGGTAGGCTTCCAGCCTGCCCCGAAGGTAAATTTGTGCCGTGGTCCTGCCCGTTTGGTTCAGGCAATGGGTATTACCAAGGCTTGTAATGGGTTTGATTTAACCAATAAAGGGCCGCTGGTTATTTGGGCGGCGGAAAATGTGCCTTCGGAAAAAATAGTTACCACTAACAGGATTGGGATAAAGGCCGGCCAGGAGCTACCGTTGCGTTTTTACGCGGCTGATTCTCCTTATGTTTCTAAAAAAATAAAAACTAAATTTAGGGGTGAAAACAGTGAAGTTAGGTGAAGTTTTTAAGTTAGCCGTTGAAAGAGGTATAGAAAATGACCCGCGGGGAAAGGACGCCATTCAAAAAATTTTAATCCAGGAAAAACAAAAATATGAAGAATTGAAACCGGAAGAAAAGCATGATTATGATTTAGAACGATTGACTAACCCTTATGATGATACCAGAATTCTAGCCGGGGAAACTGATTTAGAAGTAAGGCGAGCTTTGGTAGGTATTGACATGGAGATAGGTGAGGTTCTTTTAGCCGACCGCCTGGCGGAAAGGGGACGTCCGGTAGAACTTATTATTTCCCATCATCCTGAGGGTAAAGCAATGGCGGCTCTTTACCAGGTTATGCACCTGCAAGAAGATGTTTTGGCTCGCTTTGGCGTGCCGATTAATGTGGCCGAAAATCTAATGTCTTCCCGAATTAGCGAGGTCAAACGGAATTTACTACCCCTTAATCATAACCGCGCCGTAGATGCGGCTAAAATTTTAGGTCTGGCTTTTTTATGTGTTCACACGCCGGCCGATAATCATGTTGTTAAATATTTGCAAAGCATAATGGACGAAAAAAAACCGGAAACTTTAAAAGATATTATTAAAATCTTAAAGGAAATTCCTGAATATGCGGCGGCCGCAAAAAACAACGCCGGCCCGACTATTATTATAGGGGCCAATGAGCGGCGGGCCGGCAAGATAATGGTGGATATGACCGGCGGCACCAGCGGCTCAGAAGACATTTACGCCAAGTTAGCCGAGGCAGGAGTAGGAACCTTGCTGGTTATGCATATTAACGAAAAACACCGGGAAAAAGCCGAAAAAAGCCACGTTAACGTTATTTGTGCCGGTCATATAGCCAGCGATTCCCTAGGTATGAACTTAATTTTAGATGCTTGCGAGGCAAGAGGGCTAGAAATTATCCCTTGTGCCGGTTTGCTTCGCCATAGACGTAGTTAATCAGAGGATAACCAAAAGGAAGATACTTTTTTGGAGCGCAGCTTACTTCGTCTGGAATATAATAAAGTTTTAGAGAAAATTGCTTCTTTTGTTGCCTCACAGCTTGGCCGGGAGAAGGTGTTGTCTTTACGTCCCTATCCGGATTTAGCCACGATTTTGAAGGAACAGGCCCAGACAACCGAAGGAAAAGAGTTGCGGCGTAAAGAGCCAGGCGCTGATTTTCAAAGCTGGTTTGACCTTAGAGAAGAAATTGTTAAAGCTACCCGGGGAGTTACTTTAACTCCTGCTGAACTGCTTTTAATAGGGAAAACACTTGCCACCTGCCGTCAGATTAAAATATTTTTCGTAAAGCGTAAGGGACAATATCCTTTGTTGGAACAACTGGGGACCAGTTTAGGTGACTTTACGGCCCTGGAGAGGAAAATAACGGCTGTACTTTCACCCTCAGGAGAGATAATGGACCAGGCATCGCCGGAACTGGCTAAAATTCGCCGCCAGTTGGTAAACGTTAAACAGCAAATAAAAGAACGGTTAGAGAGAATGCTTCGCGCTCCTGCTTATTTAAAATATTTTCAGGACCTTATTATTACTGTGCGTGACGAACGTTATGTTGTTCCGGTAAAACAGGAATGCCGCCATCAGGTACCGGGAATTATTCATAATCAATCAGCCAGCGGCGCGACCCTTTATATTGAACCAATGGAACTAATTGAGCCCGGCAATGAAATGCGCCGCCTGCAGGCGCGCGAGGCGAAAGAAATTAACCGCCTTTTATATGTTCTTACCCAGGCGGTAGCCGAAAGACAGGCTGAGCTAAACCAGGCAATGACAATTTTAGGTCAATTGGATTTTATTATGGCTAAAGCTATTTACAGTCAAACTATAAATGCTTTTGCGCCGGAAATTACCCCTGAATATTACCTGGATATTAAACAAGGGCGTCACCCTTTACTTAGCTCAAAAAAGGCGGTTCCCATATCAGTTAAATTGGGCCAGGAGTATGATACCTTGATTATTACCGGGCCCAATGCCGGAGGGAAAACAGTAGCTTTAAAAACAATTGGCTTAACTGTTCTTATGGCGCAAGCAGGTTTGCACGTCCCGGCCGAAGAAGGGACAAAGATAGGGCTTTTTGAAACAGTTTTGGCGGATATTGGGGACGAACAAAGTATTGAGCAATCCTTAAGCACTTTTTCAGCCCATTTATTTAATTTAAAAGAAATTTTAAATAGGTCTAATTCTGGTAGCCTTGTTTTGTTGGACGAATTAGGGATGGGCACTGATCCGGTGGAAGGAGCGGCCTTAGCCCAGGCAGTTTTAGAAAAACTTCAGGCTAAAGGAGCTAAAACAATTGCCACTACTCATTATGGCGAACTTAAAAGTTTTGCTTTAACCCATAAAAAGGCGGTTAACGCCTGTGTAGAATTTAGCTCGGTTACATATAAACCTACTTATCATCTTTTAATGGGGCGGCCGGGGTTGTCACTTGCTTTTGAAGTGGCTTTGAAATGTGGACTGGCGGAGGAGATAGTATCCCGGGCTAAAGAATTTTTAACCACCGAACAAATTAAAGCGTCAGATTTACTAAACGTTATAAATAAGCAACAGCAAAAAACAAAAAAAGTCCTTCACCAGACCCAAAAAAAATACCAACAGGCTAAAGCCTTAAAAAAGCTATATCGGGACCGCCTGGCTAAAATAACCGCGCAGCGAGATACTATTTTAAAAAACGCCTGGGAAAAAGCCGAAGCAATAACGAGGGAGGCCAAAAGGCAAGCCGAAGAAGCGGTTAAAGAACTAAGGGCTAAACTATTAGCTAAAAATAATAAGGAACGTGAGCTAGCTATTCAAGAAATTAGAAAAAAGCTCCAGATAAAGGCGGTATCCACCGGGCGTGCAGAAGCGTTAAATTTAACGTCTCTACCGGTGGTGGCGGTGGGACAAGAAGTTTATTTGCCGCGGTTAAAGCAAAGCGGTTTTGTCCAAAATCTTGCCGAAGACGGGATGGTACAGGTCCAGGTGGGGATACTTAAGATAAATGTGCCGTCGCAAGAGCTGTGCTACCCGGAAAACAAACGCCGGGGCGTTAAATTTAATGCCCCGGCCGGGGGCACTCAAGTAGCCGCTTTATTGGCTGAAAAGGCCCGTCATATTGAGACAAGACTGGATTTACGCGGTCTTTCACGTGAAGAAGCTTTATATCAGTTGAACCAATATTTGGACGATGCTGTTTTAGCCGGACTGCCCCGGGCAGAATTAATTCACGGTAAGGGTACGGGCATTTTAAGGCAGGCTACCCATGAACAACTGAAAAATGACTTTAGAATAAAGGCCTTTCGTCTGGGTGAGCTTACGGAAGGCGGGGCCGGGGTAACTATAGTAGAATTAAAATAAGGAATTTTAGGGGACGGCTCTGTTGACAACATATGTTAAACACTTTTCAAATCCGCTCATATTTACTCCTAGCTGTCAACAGAACCGTCCCCTTGACAGCGGACAGCGCAAAGAAAGGAAGAAAGTTTTTTATGAAGATAAAGGTTACTTTAACAAACGGTAAGGTAAAAGAATACGAGGCGGGTACAACTTTGGCTCAGATAGCTAGGGATGAGAATCCGGACTTAGCCCGGATGGTTTTAGCAGCTCAAATAAATAATAACCAGGTGGTAGACTTAAGTTATCCGTTAGAACAGGACACAAAGGTAAGATTTCTTACTTTTGAGGATGAAGAGGGGAAACAAATTTTCAGGCATAGTGCCGCTCACGTTTTAGCTCAGGCAGTTAAACGCCTGTATCCTCAGACGAAACTGGCCATTGGCCCGTCGATTAAAGACGGTTTTTACTATGATTTTGACGCTCCGCAAAGGTTTACCCCGGAAGAATTAGAAAAGATTGAACAAGAAATAAAGAATATTATTAAAGATGATCTTTCGTTTACGCGGACGGCATTGGCGCGGGAAGAAGCTTTAGTAAAATTTGGTAAAGCAAAGGAAGATTATAAGGTAGAATTAATTAACGATTTAATCAATACCCCCACCGTTTCTCTTTACACCCAGGGAGAATTTACAGACCTTTGTGCCGGGCCCCATATTCCTTCAACCCGGAATTTAGGCGCGATTAAATTAACCGGCGTAGCGGGTGCATACTGGCGGGGAGACGAGAAAAATAAAATGCTGCAGCGTATTTACGGAACTGCTTTTGCCTCGCAAACCCAACTGGAGGAATACTTGTTTCGGCAGGAGGAGGCCAAGCGCCGCGATCACCGTCGTTTAGGTGTTGAATTGGATCTATTTAGCTTTCAGGAAGAAGGGCCGGGTTTCCCCTTTTTTCACCCGGCCGGTATGGTTTTATATAACCAACTTGTCCAATTCTGGCGGGAAGAACATAAAAAACAAGGATACCAGGAAATTAAAACTCCCCTTATTTTAAGTCAAGAATTATGGGAACAGTCGGGGCATTGGGAACATTACCGGGAAAATATGTACTTTACTAAAGTTGACGAAAAAGATTTTGCCGTAAAACCAATGAACTGTCCAGGCAGCATGCTGGTTTACCGGAGTCGTTTGCACAGCTACCGTGATTTACCTGTTCGGATGGCTGAACTTGGCCTGGTGCACCGGCATGAGCTTTCCGGCGTACTGCATGGTTTAATGCGCCTACGCTGTTTTACGCAGGATGACGCGCACATATATATGCTGCCTGACCAGGTAAAAGAGGAAATCATTGGGGTAATAAATATGGTGGAACAATTTTACCAGGCTTTTGGGTTTAAATACCAGGTTGAACTTTCCACCAAACCCGAAAAGGCTATGGGCACAGACGAAATTTGGGAAATGGCTACCCGCGCCCTACAAGGCGCGTTGCAGGCTAAAGATATGGACTATAAGCTAAATGTAGGGGACGGTGCCTTTTACGGTCCTAAAATTGACTTTCACTTAGAAGATTGTTTGGGTCGTACCTGGCAATGCGGCACCATCCAATTAGATTTTTTAATGCCCGAAAATTTTAATTTATTTTATATTGGCGAGGACGGACAAAAACACCGTCCGGTAATGATACACCGGGTGGTTTTTGGCAGTATAGAACGTTTTATAGGGATTTTAATTGAGCATTACGCCGGAAACTTACCAGTGTGGCTGGCCCCGGTGCAGGTAAAAGTGTTGCCCATCGCTGACCGTCACGTGGCTTACGCCAAAGAGGTTACGGCCAATCTGGAAAAAGAACAAATCCGGGCGGAATTAGATACCCGCCGGGAAAAAATCAATTATAAGATCCGGGATGCCCAGCTCCGTAAAATACCTTATATGCTGGTTATAGGGGATAAAGAAGTAGCTAATAATACTGTTGCTTTACGACACCATTTACAAGGAGATCAGGGTCCTGTCCCTCTTGAACCACTGGTGCAAATGATAAAACAAAAAATTGAAACCAAAGCATTAGGTTAATGTAGGCAAGTAGGGACGGTTCTTGCTTGCCTGTTTTTGAGCACGCTTACGCTATCTTTAAGATTTTTAGGCAAGCAAGAACCGTCCCTACTTGCCTACTAAAAAATCGTTATCTTGCCGCCTTTGCAGCATCGCTAGTCCGGTCTGATACTCCTTAAAAAGCTGGCTCTTGTTCTAATGTTCCTCTTATTTCTTCATTGTCAAATATAGTAAAAGGATTATGTAAACTACACTGCCCGGGGGGTACGCGCAGACTATAATCTTCTACGTAATCCGGCACCTGATAGGGGAGTTTTACCAACATCTTAGTGACCCGCTCGGGACAATATTCGTTGGCCAGTTGTCCTGTTAAAGCGCATACCTCCACCAAAACGTGGGTGTGGTCTTCGGTAGTAGGTACTGTTCCTTCAATAAAATAATCAGTTGCCGTGTGGTCCGGCGGAGTATTGGGACCGGGAAGAAAACCTGACTTGCTGTCTACCGTCGCGGTAACAATTCCGGCCGGACGGGGGAAATCTCTGGCAGGTGAGTTTTGCAAGGCCTCCCGCATAATTTGCCGCCAGATCAAGGCCGGATAGCGGCCGCCAAATTCATACGGCATGGCTTTTTTTGATTTATCATAACCAATCCAAACCACGCCAACTAATTCCGGGGTGTAACCGCAAAACCACAAGTCTTTTCCCAAATCACTGGTTCCTGTTTTTCCTGCTGCCGGACGATTTAACCGGGCCTTAGCTCCGGTCCCATTTACGATCACTGATTTAAGCATATCTGTTACCAAGAAAGCCGTGGTAGGCTTCATTACCGGATAAGGTTTAAGCTGATGTTCGTATAAAACTTTACCGTTTGATGTTTCTACTTTTAAGATAACTGCAGGCTCAAAATAAGTGCCCTGATTGGCAAAAGCTCCGTAAGCAGCCGCCATTTGTAAGGGGGTTACTCCTTTATGTAAACCACCTAAGGCAGTACTTGGGCCTTGTACTTTGTCCTCCAAGGGAATTCCTAAAGCACGGGCAAAACTTAAAGCCTGGGGAAGACCAACTTCATCCATTAAAATTTTTACGGCCGGTACATTTAAGGAATAGGCAAGCGCCGTGCGTAAGGTAACTAAACCCCGGTAACGACCGTCATAATTATGTGGGGTAAAAGAACCATATTTTACGGGAATATCATCTACAATTGAAGCCGGACCCAAGCCCTTTAGTTCTATGGCTGGCCCGTAAACAACAATTGGCTTTAAGGCAGAACCCGGTAACCTTGTTTCCCTAGTGGCCCGGTTCCAGGCCCTAATATGGGTATGTTCGCGTCCCCCGACCAGTGCTTTAATGCACCCGTTTTGAGGGTCAAGAATTATGGCTGCTCCCTGGGGCTGGACAATACCGTTACCATCGCGCACGGAAGAAGGAAAGTTGTTGTTATTGGCCAGGACTTTTTCGGCTGCTTTTTGAATATGGATGTCCAGGGTTGTGTAGACCCGCAATCCTCCTTTATAAACCATTTCTTCCCCGTAACTTTTTACCAGTTGTTCGGTCACGTAATCTACAAAGTAAGGGTAAGGGTACTGGTTTCTTTTTCCCGGCTTTAATATTTGGCTTAAAGAAACCTTTTTAACTTCCTCCAACTGTTTTTGGACGATAAAATTATTTTTCAGCATGGCTTGCAAGACTTGGTCACGGCGTTTTATGGCCCTTGAGGGAGACTGGAATGGGGAATAGTTGTTTGGTGATTGAGGTAAACCAGCCAAAAGGGCCGTTTCAGCTAAATTTAACTCTTCTGGTTCCTTGGCAAAAAAAGTTTGGGCGGCTGCTTTAATCCCGTAGGCTCCTTCGCCAAAATAAATTTCATTTAGGTACCTTTCTAAAATTTCTTTTTTGCTCAGCCGCCGTTCCAGTAAAAAAGCTAAAATTGCCTCTTGAATTTTTCTTTTTAAGGTCCTTTCCGGCAAGGCGTCCGGAGCGCTTAAAAAAGAAATTTTAACCAACTGTTGGGTAATGGTACTGGCTCCCTGGTATATACCGCCACTTTTTAAGTTGTACCAGGCTGCCCGGGCTATAGCTTGAAAATCAATACCGTGGTGCTGGTAAAAACGTTCGTCTTCAACGGCAATAAAGGCTTGTTGCACTTGAAGGGGAATGTCCTTTATCTTCACGGGGAGGCTATTTTTTGTTCCCACACTGGCAATAAGTTTTTCCTCCTGGTCGTAAAGAACAGTAGGGGTATTAAAGGACAACCAGTTTTCCTGCCAAACGGGAAGGTCTTTAATGCTTACTACAAATAAACCAAAAGCCGCGCCGGCACCGATAAAAACCAAAAAGCCCAAAACAAATACAAAGGCCCGAAATTTATTTAACCTTCTTTTTTTGGCAGCCATAAAATAAGGTTTACAATTCTCCTTTTTAAGAATAAGCTGGCGGCTAAATAGTATAGTTATATTTTTCTATATTATACCCTAAGGAATATTTGCTATTAAACAAATTGCTGGTCGTCGAGCGTTAAATAGACATTATGTACATTATATAACATTTCTAAAAATAAAACATTGTTAAAACATTGTTACTGGAAGGATATTACAGCACTTTAAGCTCTCTTTTCTTGAGCCAGCTTTATAATATTTGGTATAATAAAAAAGTTAACTAAATAGCAGGAGAAGTTAGGAAAGGAGAATAGCCATTAGTGTATGAAGCGGAGCAGCAATTGGAGATAATTAAAAGAGGGACAGTAGAAATAATCCCGGAAGAAGAACTCCTCCAAAAACTTAAACGAGCGGAAGCTGCCGGTAAGCCATTACGGGTAAAATTAGGGTTAGACCCTACGGCGCCAGATATTCATTTAGGGCATACGGTGGTATTGCAAAAAATGCGGCAGTTTCAAGCTTTAGGTCACGAGGTATTCCTTATTTTAGGTGATTTTACAGCCAGGATTGGGGATCCCACCGGAGAAAACCAAACGCGCCGGCAGTTAACCGAGGAAGAGGTTAGGGCTAATGCCCTTACGTACGAAAAGCAAATTTATAAAATATTAATTCCGGAAAAAACAAAGCTGCTTTTTAACAGCCAGTGGTTGGCCCCACTAAATTTTGCTCAGGTAATTCAGTTGGCGGCTAAATATACCGTAGCGCGCATGTTGGAGCGAGATGATTTTGACCGGCGGTTTAAAGAAGGTTACCCCATTGGGGTTCACGAATTTTTTTATCCCCTTATGCAAGGATATGATTCGGTTGTTTTGCGGGCCGACGTGGAGTTAGGGGGAACGGATCAAAAGTTTAACCTCTTAATGGGACGAACCTTGCAAAAAGAATACGGTCAGGAACCACAGGTTGCTCTAATGATGCCTATTTTAGAAGGCTTAGACGGCAGCCAAAAAATGAGTAAAAGCCTGGGCAACTACATTGGAATTAACGAACCACCTCAGGAAATATACGGTAAAACAATGTCTTTGCCTGACCATTTAATGTTTCGTTATTTTGAATTGGCAACAATGCTTTCTATAGAAAAACAGCGTCACCTTAAGGATGGCCTGACGCAAGGGGTGTTACACCCGCGTGACATAAAGATGCGGTTGGCCCGGGAAATTGTTACTATTTACCATGGTAAAGAGGCTGCCTTACAGGCAGAAGAAGAATTTAAAAGGGTTTTTCAGCAAAAGGAGTTACCGGAAGACATCCCTGATTTTAACCTTGCGCCAACCGTGCTTGATTCCCAGGGGTTTATCTGGTTGCCCAAGCTTATGTTACTGGCCGGACTTGCTTCCAGCACCAGTGAAGGGAGGCGTTTAATCCAGCAGGGAGGGGTTAAAATAAACGGGGAAAAAATAACTGACCCGGCTTATAAATTAATTCCCGTAAACGGCATGGTTATTCAGGCCGGAAAGCGGAAATATGTCCGGCTAATTTCAAATTTAAAATTTAATTAAGCATAAGGTATATTTTCCTCCTTTCTGGGTACAATATTTAAAGCCAGAAAGGAGTAGATAATGTTTACCAAAATAAGCAGGTTAGGCTGCATTATGTTGGTAATTTTATCTTTTACCGGAGGGATAGTTACCAAACAAGCGTATGGTTTAGATGAGGAAAAAACAAAAGAGGATTTAAAAGCAAACGGAATATGTTATATGGTTAAAGAAGGAGACACTTTGGGAAAAATTGCTCAAGAATGTAGGGTACCCTTAAATAAGTTAAGGGAAATTAATGAGCAACAGAGCGATTTAATCTACCCGGGTGAAATTTTAGTTCTAGCTGGCGAAGAAAAAGATTTGTCTGTTTTTTTACCGTCCACCATTTCGCCCGAGGACCTTAGATTACTGGCCAAAATAATTTACGCCGAAGCGCGGGGGGAAAGTTTTTTAGGGCAGGTAGCCGTTGGTGCAGTGGTCCTTAACCGCGTAAAAAGTAATCTGTTTCCAGATACAGTTCCGGAAGTAATTAGGCAGAAAAATAGTTGCACTTACCAATTTTCACCGGTAGAGGACGGGACAATAAATCTAGAACCGGATGAAACAGCATATAAAGCAGCCCTTGAGGCGTTAAAGGGAAGCGACCCTACCAACGGAGCAACTTTTTTTTATAACCCTGAAATTGCAACCGATAGATGGATTCGTACACTGCCGGTAATTACCAGTATTGAAAACCATAATTTTGCTACCAGTTATTGATAATGTTACGGATAATATTATAGTAACTACTCAGGTTCATAGGAGCAAAGGCACACAGGCACAAAACAGGGCAATCCTATGTGATTGCCCTGTTTTGGATGTTTGTCATATGCCATCAGGGCATACACGCAGGTCTGCCCCTACTTAGCTACCGGTATATGGTGGAATTGCAAAATCTTCTTTTCGTAAATGCTCAAGGCTGATTTCTTTTACGTGTATATTAACAGCCTTAACCAGTAAGCCGGTCATTTCCTCAACTCTATTTATTATCACCTGCTGGAGGGTACGGCTGACCTCAGTCAGGTTATGACCATAAAACAAGGTAGGAAAGAGTTCTATAGTAATACTACCATCATCGTGGTTAAGGATATTTATTTTTCCCGCACTTTTAACCTCTTCCCGGAGTTCCTTTAATTCTTTTGCGGCGTAGCGAACAATATCTTCTAAAGCGTATCTTTCAATAGTTAGTTTTCCGTAAAAGGTAAAGGTAGGGCGAACTACTGCTTGTTCCTGCCATTTTTGTTTTACCTGTTTTTCAATTTTAACCTCCTTCTTACGTTTAGCGTCCTTACGTTGCAAAAAAACCTTTATTGGGTCAATAATTGTGCCGGGAAAGGCTTTTTTAACTTCCACTACCGGGGCCGGAATAACATGCTTGCTAAACTGATTCCTTGCCTGGCGGGCTTTCCGTATTTCTTTTAGGGATGCCTCATCTTCAATATTAATAATTTTCTTAATAGGAGGGGGGAGCGCCAACTGCTCAACTATTTTTTCCACCATGCCAACCGAAGTGCCTAAAATAAGTATTCTTTGTGGGTTTAGGCTTTGAATGGCAAGCTTAACTTTATGCGCCTGCTGGGGGTCCAAGAATAAAGATGTTTTAATAGCGGCCAGACGGGTAGCTTGTCGTTTTGCCGATAAGCCGGCTAAAATACGGTCACCCTTAATCAGTAAACCATCATCAATAATTAGTTCTACTTCATATTTATGAGCCACCTGCAGGGCACGGTGGCTTTTTCCGGTACCACTAGGGCCTACCAGTGCGTATATATCCATAATAGAACTCCTTAAGCAAGGGCGTTAAATTTAACGTTCCGGCTATAACTCCCGGTAATTTAAGACAAAGAAATGCAATACCTACATAGTTATTATTGCCATTTCTGGAGTGGTTTACATAATAATATTGTAATATTAGATATAAGGTAAGAGATGTTGGTTCCTATAATAAATATTATGTCAACTATTTTCTCCCTACCCTTAACTTAAATAAAAAACTTTAAAACCAGACTATAGTTATGATAAAATATATTTAAAAGAAGGTTCTATTCTATTTGGATTTGGAGCATTAATATTTTCTCTAGTCACTCGGTAACTCTAATTCCAGCCTTAACAATTTTAACTCTGTTTATATCCCTGGCTTCCTTTTCTTTTTATTTCCTGCGCCAATTTATATCCTTCCTCCAGGCTTAAAGCGCAACTGCGACTTGAGTATTGGGCAGCGTTAATTTTTGCTTGTTTACATAATATGTTCCTCAATTCATCCTGTCCCAAGACTAGTTTTATTTTGGCGGCAAACTCTGCTAGGGTCTCCTTTTCCCTATCAAGTTTTGGCGTAATTAAAAACCCGTCTTCTCCGTCAACCACCATTTCTGCGGCTCCATAAGCCGACAACGCAATAATGGGTAAACCGGCGGCTTTAGCTTCGGGCAATACCAGACCTTGTGTTTCTGTTACCGAGGTAAAAACAAACAAATCGGCGGCATAATAACATTCAATAACCTTTTCTTTAGGTAACGCTCCCGTAAAAACTACTTTTGAGGCCATTCCCAACTGATTGGCTATATATTTTAGGTTTTTTTCTTCTGGTCCACCCCCTACTAAAACTAGCCTGATAGCCGGAAATTCTTCCTGTACTTCTTTATAGGCCTGAAGCAGAAAGGTTAAGTTTTTTTCTTGGCCTAAACGCCCTACAAACAAAAGAAGTCTTTCTTCCGCCGCAATATCATAGTTTTTCCTTAGCCAGGAGCCATTAGTACTTTGTACGGTAAAATCTTCCATATTTATACCCGTCGGAACTTTTTTTACCGGGGTGGTTACCCCTAACCCCTTTAAATATTTACCAATTTCTGCCGTAGGCACAATTATCAAGTCGCATTTGTTACAAAAATTACGACAGAAATACCGGGTTGTTTTTTTAGTGATTTTTGGCGCCAAGGGAACGTAATGTACGTACTCTTCATAAAGAGTATGAAAAGTAAAAACAAGAGGGACGTTGAGTTGCCGGGCATAACGTGCTCCTAATTGACCTAACATAAAAGGAGAGTGGACGTGAATTATATCGGGCTGAAAGTTTCGGATAACTGATTTTGCGTACCAGGATAGAGGCAGCGCAATAGTAAAGTCCGGGTTAGTAGGGGCCGGAATAGCCTTAAAACGAAATATATTATCTTCCTTGTCCTGGTAATTTGGATAGCTGGGGACAAAAAGATAAATATTATGGCCTAAAGCGGTTAATTCTTTTTTGAAGGTTTCAAGCGATATAACCACCCCGCTGGTGTAAGGACGATAACTATCCGAAAAGAAAGCAATTTTCATTTTTTAATCACCCAGGCAAACGCCCAACTGGCGGGCATCCAGCAGCAAATCACAATTTAAGGGGATTTGATGTCTGTCTCCGGCTGATTCAGCAAAGGGAACAGAGGAAATAGTGTTTCCTTTAAGGCAAACCATTTCGCCGAAACGTCCCTCCATAACCATATTTACGGCTTTTATTCCGTAACGTATGGCCAAAATCCGGTCAAATGCAGTGGGTGAACCACCTCTTTGCAGATGGCCCAACACCGTAACCCGGGTTTCTTTTCCGGTAATTGTCTCGATTTGCTCTCCTACTAAGTTTCCAACGCCCCCTAACCGGATAGGCTCAAAACTATCCTCTACCCTTTTTTTTACCACTACTTCCCCTCCCAGCGGTTTTGCAGCTTCAGCCACCACCACGATACTAAATTTTTTACCATCTTGTTCCCGACGGTTAATTTTGTCCACTACTTTTTTTATATCGTAAGGGATTTCCGGAATTAAAATTACATCCGCCCCTCCGGCCATTCCGGCAAAGAGAGCGATCCAACCGGCATAACGCCCCATTACCTCTAGGACCATTACCCGGTGGTGTGATTCGGCGGTGGTGTGCAGTTTATCTAAAGCTTCCGTGGCCGTAGTTAGAGCACTATCGAAACCAAAGGTTTGGTCGGTATCCTTTAAATCGTTATCAATGGTTTTTGGAACCCCAACAACGGGCAATCCTTTTTGGTGCAATCCCTTAGCCACGGCCAGGCTGCCGTCTCCCCCAATAACAATTAAAGCATCCACCTCTTGAATAGCTATATTTTCAAAGACCCGGTCAGAAACATCAACATAAACCCTTTTTCCTTCTTTTATTACCGGATAATGAAAAGGACTGTCCCGGTTGGTGGTTCCTAAAATGGTTCCCCCCCGCGGCAAAATGCCTACTACGTCGTCCAGAGATAATTCCCGGGCCTGGTTTTTAATTAAACCGCCAAACCCATTTAAAAAACCAATCACTCCAAGCTTATATTCTCCAACGGCTACTTTTACAATAGCCTGGATAATGGCGTTAAGGCCTGGCGCATCCCCACCGCCTGTAAGCAGGCCAATAGTTTTAATTTTTTTTGGCTCCATAAAGATATTTTACCTCCTGTTTACCTGACAAAATATATTTTAACCTTTGTAACTACTTAGGCACATAGGGTCAGAGGCACAAAGGCACAAAGTTTTTTGCCTATTTTCTGCTTAACTTTCTGATTAAACTGCTAAGCATTCGTTCTATTCAGGTGGATAGCCTGTAGGCAGTTAGGCTGTAGGAGAAAATTATGCGCGACTAACAGCCTATAGCCTAAACAACCTGTTTTTATTTCCCTTTGCCCCTCTGTGCCTTTGCCCCTTTGAACCTACCTGAATAGTTACTATTATTAACCAAATATTAATTTATTAAATGTTTTTCCTACTTTATTTTAGCCTAGTTTTTTAGGATAGGCAAATTTTTGTCTGGAAAAAAGAGTCTAGGCTTTGTCAGCCATTTCCTGAAGTATCGCTTTTAGCTGCTTTAATTTTTCCCCGTAGCCGGTCCAATTACCTTCCCGTAAATAAGCTTGGGCTTCGTCATATAAACCGTTGGCCTGCTTAGCCAGGGAAGCCAGGGTGCGCTCTTTTAGTCCGGGGGTTGCCCCCGGGGTCGTGTTAGGGGTGGGTAGCAAAGGACTTAATTTACCATCTTTGCCAAATATTTGAGCCAGGGCCAATTCCAAGGTTGGTTCCATGACCACTTTTTCCCCGTGCGCCACAATAACCCGGCGCAGTTCCGGCATTTTGCTTTGCTCGGCCTGTAAATATAAAGGCTCAACGTAAAGCAAGGCGTCTTTAACGGGGATAACCATTAAATTACCCCTGATTACCTCTGAACCTCGCTGGTCCCATAAGGAAATTTGCTGCGAAATAAGCGTATCCTGGTTAATGCGGGCCTCTACCTGTATGGGTCCGTAAACCAGTTCTTGTTTGGGAAATTCGTAAACCAGCAGCTTTCCGTAATTTTCGCCGTCCGAGCGGGCGGCCAGCCAGGCAATCATATTTTTTTTATTTTGGGGGGTGAAGGGCATGATTAAAATAAATTCCGGTCTTGCCTCACCCGGTAACCGCGCAATGGTGTAATATGGTTCCATGGCTAATTCTTCCCGGCCAAAAAGCTCGGTAGGCAGTTGCCATTTATCTTCTTTATTATAAAAGACCCGGTAGTTTTGCATGTGGTAGGTGGCGTATTTTTCGGCCTGCACTGTAAATAAATCCACCGGGTAGCGCAAATGGTTTTGCAGGCCGGCCGGCATTTTGGCTAAAGGAACAAACATTTGCGGAAAGATTTGGCGGTATGTTTTAAGTACCGGATCATTTGGATCGGCTACGTAATAAGTTACTTCTCCGGTATAAGCGTCAACCGCCACTTTAACGGCGTTGCGAATGTAATTAACCCGTCCTTTAAAGGGTTCCGCGTAAGGAAAACGATCCGAAACAGTGTACGCGTCCCAAAGCCAGTATAACTTGCCGTTGCTCAGGACAATATAAGGGTCCTGGTCATATTCTAAAAAGGGAGCAATTTTAGGAACGCGCTCTGAGATGTTCCGGTTGTAAAGGATTTGGCTGTCCTTGGTAATGCCGGTAGTTAAAAGGAGCTTGTATTCGCCAAAGGAAATGGCAAATAACAGCCGGCGGAAAAAGGAATTTATTTTTACCCCATTTTTAGCCTGGTAAGTAGACCAGGCGTTTTCTTCTCCCTTAGGGTAATCAAATTCTTCTGTTTTAGTATTAACCACGACGTATTTATCGGTTTTTTCTCCGAAATAAACCTCCGGCCGGCTTACGTTTAAGTTAGTGGTGGTAACGGGAGGAATGTCTTTAATAATAAAATACGGCAGTCCTTCGGCCGTAACCTCATTTACCGGGCTCATGGTAATACCGTAACCGTGCGTATATTTAAGGTGCTGATTGACCCACGTTTTAGCTTTTTCCGTTAATTTTTCATGGCTTAACTCCCGCGCCGACAGCATGACCTGTTGGTAGCGTCCGTTAATCCGGTAACGGTCCACATCTACATCTTTAAACTCATAATATAGCCGTATTTCTTGCAGTTGGCTGTACGTTTGCTGCAGGGGGCGATAGTCCCATAGACGGATGTTCTTAATTGTTTCCTGGTTGGTCAGGATATCGCCGGCCGTTAAGGTCTTACCGGCCGGGAAAAGCTTTTTCTCCACCTTATCCAAGCCGTAGGCCAGGCGGGTATACTTGATGCCGTTTTCAATAAAGGGTTTTTCCCGTTCCAACTCATTAGGCACGACCAAAAATTTTTGCACCAAGGTAGGATAAATACCGCCAATTACAATAGCCGCCGCCACTAAAAACCCAACGGCGTATAGGATTAACTTATAGCGCCTTAAAAAAAGATTAACCAAAATAGCCAGCGCCGTAAGAAGGGCAATAAAAAACATTATTTTATAAGCCAAAAGGTTGGCGTGAATATCCGTATAACCAGGGCCGTAAACCACCCCCCGTTCAGAGTAAAAAATTGAATACTGTTTGAGACGGTATCCCCAAGCCAAAATAAAGAAAAAAACAGCCGTCAGAATAGAAAGGTGATAACGGGGGGAAGGAGATTGAAACAGGCTGGTTAGCCGGCCCCGGAGTGTTTTAGTGAAAAGATAAATAAGGACCACCGTCAAAACAACTAACAGTACCAACCAGATTAATAATTTATATAAATACTGGTAAAAAGGAAGTTGGAAAATATAAAAACTGAGGTCCCGGTGAAAAAAGGGATCTTTAATTCCAAAGGTGCTGGGATGTAAAAATTTTTGGATGATCATCCAGTCTCCCGTAACTGCCTGACTGACCAGAAAAGCCATAATTAAGCTGACAATAAAGTAAGTTAAGTTAAGCCGGCGCGCGTTAATGAAACTACCCCAAAAAGACGGTTTTAATTCAACCACTCCGTCTGCGGTTTGATGCTGGGTGGTGGTCATTTTCAAAACGGCTCTTCGGGTAAATAATAGGTTAAGGAAAAATAAAATGAAGGTAAAGATACCTACTGCCAGGCGCAAACCTATTTCGGAAAGCAAAATGGTAAGGTAAACTCGCTGGTAATTTAAAGAGGAAAACCAAAGCCAGTCAGTGTATAAATGGGCTCCTCCCTTAAATAAGAGATAAATAAACAGTAAAATAACAATAACTCCAACGGTAGCCCAACGCGAATAACGCGGCATTAAATAATCTCCTTAGTTTATTAAATTATTAACTGGCTTAATTTATTAACCAGTTTATTTACATTGGCTTTGGTATTTTTTGCGATTCATCAGCTTCGTGTTTTAATTTGGCCTGACAAAAAGTACAGACCTCCATGGATGACTTCTTTTTTGGCCTGTCTTCCTCATTGCTGTATGGGGTAAGCTTTTTAGGTTCTTCTGGTTCAATTTTTCGTCCGCACAACATACACCTGTTAACCACTAAATTTCCCCCTAAGATAAAACTTTTTTTATAAGCTTTGGGTATATTCTAAAGCTAGCTGTTGCTGCTGTCAAGTATGTTTCAAGTCAGTATTAAATAGACATATATGCCTCAACTACCAAACCTTAATCACTACACTTATAGTTAACGCCAGGGAAGCCAGAACAATTCCTAAGGTTGCCCAGATTAAAGGTTTCAACTTTCCTTCCACCTGGTCAATCCTTGCCGATAACTTTTCGTCAAGCCGGTCAATTCTTACGTCCACCTGGTCAATCCTTGCCGACAACTTTTCGTCAAGCCGGTCAATCCTTTGCAGCAGAAAGAAAAATTCAGGAGAGGCTACCCGGTAAGGGAATTCAGTTGCTTCCTTTTTAGCTTCTTCGCCCATAATACCCACCAGCCTTTCGCCTCCGCTTTTACTTTTATTTTAACACACATTTTTGCCCAGTTCTATGAATTTATTCGCTTCCGGAACTAAGATGAAAAATTGCAAGAACTGGCAAGGCATGTTCTTAAACGCTATTTCGCTCTTTGAACATAAGCCGGCAAATGGGGAAACAAAACAAAACACCTTTTCAAAAAGGGGTTATTCTTGAGGCGGTTCCAGTAAACGAAGGCGGAGGATTTTCCTGGCCAGGGAATAAATGTCCTTTTGGTTTCCTTCCTTGCGGATTCCAATGGCCACTACTAAGACAAGAACCCGATCTTCTTCCACGCGGTAGATGATCCGGTAGCGCTGCCCCACGGCACGGAGGCTCCGGTAACCGGTCAGTTCTCCCGTTAAAAGCTTACCTTGTTTCTCCGGCTCATCTACCAGGCCGTTTATCCGGTCACGGATTTTTTCCTGGACTCTGCGGTCCTGAATATCCTCCAACATAGTCTTTGCTTGAATTGTGAGGATAATTTTCCAGATCACAGACCAAGCTCCTCTTTTACAGCCTCCCAGGAAACCGTCTTTCCTTCGGTAGCTTCCTTAATGCCCTGGCGCAAGGCGGCCATAAGATCTTCGTCTCCCATGATTTCAAGGGTCTCGGTAATAGCTTCGTAAAGCTCCCACCGCATAACGGCCAAGACCGGTTTTCCCCGTCTGGTTACAGCCACGGCCCCAGGTTCTTTTGCCAGGCGCTCCGGCAAAGTGGTCAATTCATGCCGGGCTTCGGTAATCGGAATGTCTTTAATCACTGTCTCAACCTCCTAACTACTGTACCTTTAAATATACCTTTTAAAGGACAAAAAGTCAAGGTTTCTAAAGAAATTAAAACGGTGGTCTTATTTGCAAATACTCCCTAGTTTTGCAGTAAGCCAATAGGGTCTATTCCCTAGTTTTGCAGTAAGCCAATAGGGTCTATTTGTTTAAAGCCTTGCAAGCAGTAGCTTGCGGGGAATTTTTTTGTCAAGTTTTTTGATATATGTGGTTGCTTATTGTTGATAATTATGGTATAATTCCTTGTGTAAGGAGGTTTTGCCATGAATCTGCAAGTGGGTAAAAGCAACGGCCGTCGTTATCT
>JJNX02000016.1 GCA_000681355.2 Peptococcaceae bacterium SCADC1_2_3 | reverse complement strand
ATCAGGGTAGGACAGGCTTCCAGCCTGTCCGTTAAAGGATACAATCCTCTGGTCACAAGGGGAATAACTGTTACAACATTCTGATGGCATTTTGTGAGTGAGAAAAAGTCTTATATTACAGGCTGGTGGAGCAGGCTTCCAGCCTGTCTTGCCGGAAATACATACACATCTAATGGTGCTGCCGAAATGATAAAAGAAATCATTGCAAACCTGAGAATGGTAGGATTTAAATGTAAATTCGCAAATTCATCATGAAATTTATGAGAATTTTAGATGAATTTATCAAAAAAATCTACGTAAATTTTTCAGACGCAGATTCTCGGGTTATACCCATATTCTACCCTGAAAACAATGTTACGCAAAAGAGTAGCACAAAGCAGGGCTACGAGATTCCATTTTTTGCAACCCCTGACAACAGCATTCAGAGACTGCTTATACTACCTTTTCTTCAACAAAATTAAAAGAAAATTTTTGGAAAACGATTGTTTGGGCTTACCTAGCAAACCTATGTTTTTGTTTTTTCTGGAAATCACCTGCCTTTTTGGTTGATTATAGCGTGGAAGGGCAAAAAGGTAATAGAGATTATAGGCTACAGCGTATGCCAAGCGCAATGCATCCAACGCCGATTTCTTCGGTATTCCCAGTACCGAAATGCATTCCTGAATAGTTACTATATTTAAATATAAAAACATAAATATATTTTAATATATTTTATAACGGCTAAATAATTATTGGCTCTTCAGCCGTCAGGATTTAAGGGTTGAATTTTATGTTAAAAAATAAGGATAACTTTCCCCTTGTGGGAACATGTCTTCTCGTTAATACCACCAGCCGTGTTTTATATCATTACCAGGGCAAGAACCTGGTACAGTCTTACCCTATTGCTGTTGGTAAATCCGATACCCGTACTCCTCCTGGTCATTTTCAGGTAATAAATAAAATAATCAATCCCGGCGGTATCCTGGGCAACCGGTGGATGGGCCTAAACATACCGCAAGGTAACTACGGAATTCACGGCACCAATAACCCGGCCTCTATTGGCAAAGCCGTTTCCAACGGCTGTATCAGGATGCATAATCATCATATTGAGGCCCTTTTTCCCCAAACAAATATTGGCACTCCAGTAATTATTATAAAAGAAAATAGCAAACTAGAAAACCCTATTTCGGACCATAAACAAAATGACTTTTCCGAAAAACAAACCTATATCATCCAACCGCAAGATACCCTCTGGAAAATTGCCCGGCACTTTGGCGTTCCCTTGCAAGCCCTAATTACGCTGAACCAACTAGAAAATCCGGATTTGATTTATCCTGGTCAAAAAATCATTCTGCCTAAAAAAATAGCTGAATAAAGTATTTTATAATTATTTAACAATTAGATATAAACTTGTAGCTGATAAATTTTACCCTATTTTTTTAATAATAACCAGGCCCCTCCCGCCATTAATAAGATACCGGCAACTTTAAACCAGTTAAAAGGCAGTCTTTCCATACCAAATAAACCCAGGTAATCTATTATCCCTGCCGTAAGCACCTGGCCTAAAATAATAGCGGTAGTAGCCGGAGCAACCCCTACTAAAGGGATGCTGCGTACCACCCCGTAAACAATCATCACGCCTAATACACCGCCTAAATAAATATACCAAGGCGGAGAAACCTGCTGGTATAACCGTTCCTCACCTACACCAAAAATTAAAAGTAAGGCCGCTACTGTCAAACCCACCAGATGCACAATAAAGGTAGCTTCCAAAAGACCGGTGGCTTTACCCAAAATAGTATTTAACGTACCCTGGATTGCCATGGTAACTCCTGCCCCGGCAGCAATAATTAGCGCCAGCCACTCAAAATTCATTAACGATCACCTTTTTTACCTTATTGTTACCTTAAAGGACAAAAAAATAACCGCCATTTGTCTGTCACCGTACACCTGCTTAAAGCGTAATATATAATATTAAAGCTTTAAAGCTAATGTAAACCAAGAAGGGGGTTACTCAAGTGAAAAAAAATAAAGACTTATTTTACTTAGCTTTTCTGCTCCTGCTTTCTACCCGGCCGCAAATAGAAGAAGAGCTAGCCATGATTAATTCTTTAGTTCAAACAGCCCAAAATTCTATTCAAATATTTAAAAGCGGTCTTAAAATCTTACAAGCAGGAATAAAATTACCGGAAGCCTAAATAAAAAAGAAAAGCTGCTTTTTTAAAAAGATTACCCGTTAGCTTAGAGAGCCTAAAAAACAGATAATCTTTTAACCGCTAGGCAATTACAGCTTTTCTTAAAATAAAGGGCCCTACGTTTTCGCCAAAAAAGAAACCATGACTGTAATGCTATGTAGTTGGTAGTCTTTCGTAGAAAGTTATATCTAGCATTACATAGCAGGCAGGGCAAAAAATCGTTAACGAAAAAGCAACCTGTCTGTCATGACCACTTTTAAAGCTTACCATATAAAATAGCTAAACTGGCCCGGCTGACAGACAGGAAGGCAAACCCTTTTCCCAATATTTTTTTAAGGCTTTCTTTAAATCCCACCAATACATTCTAAAGTAACATCATCAATTTTTACGGTGCTATTGTTGCCGGTACCAGGCATAAAGCTAAACCGTACCAAAGCAATACCGGCTCCGGCAGGAGCAGTTGCGTTAAAACTAAACTGTTCGTAGCGATTATCGGGAATGCTGGTATGAGGCCAGGTTTGACTGGCACCGTCAATTTGGATTCCCTGCCCGTTAAAAAAGCGTACTTCAGCCATAAGATTAAAATTGCTAAAAGCACTTAAGGGGGCCTGCGCCAGATTCTTTCTAGCCCAAAATATTAATTTATATGTCCGCCCACCGGCAATGTTACGCCGGGTGGTCTGGAATAAAGCGGCTACCTTGGTAGCATCTATCCCTCCTAAATCCGCCGCCAGACTACCTGTATGAGCGATACCGGTAGGAGTTACGTTAGTAGCTCCCCAAAAAACAGGGACATTCCCCGCCCAATGTTCAAAAGATGGGTCCTCTAAAAAATTACCGGGGGGACATAATTCCGGAGAAGGACAAACTTGGACGAATATTTGCCGGTACTCAACCACTTTTACCCGTAAAATAATAATCCCGGTTTGCTGCAGCCGGCCAGCCCGGACTAATTCCCAGGATATATCCAGCCTTGGTTTGTGCATTTGGATAAAAACATTATCTTCATCAAGTATGGGCTGGGCTTCTTTTAGCTCAATCATTTTCGTAAAGGGTACTTCTTCCTGGACATGTTTAACTTCGTCCCGCTGGTTAACGTAATATATTTGTTTATGCAGCGTTCCTTCAATAATAAGTTTTTTTACCACTGAAGTTAGCCCTCCCATTTCTTTGAAATGATGGGCCCATTCCTTTTTAATTTTTACGTGCCAGTGGGCAATGTGCTCGTGAATAAATACCGGTTCAACCTCCAAATCGTCCACCCGGGCATCAATGTGGTCAACTTTTTTGGTTAGCTCCGGCATATGAATCGTGCTGTCAATTAATACCTGCACCTCTTCCTCCGCCAGGACAACTGGTATACTTACCTTCATGCAGGTTACTTCTTCCGGTTCGGTAAAAATAAATTGCTCAGGCATAAAATAACCTCCTTTTCTTAAATAATATTTAAAACTTAGGTCAATTAAATTAATCCTCTTATCCTTTGGCCGGCGGGCAAGGGATATTAATAACTTGCCCTATGGTAAGCTGATTGGGGTTTACTCCTGGATTAGCCTGCTGAATTGCCGCTACGCCTACGTTAAAGCGTTGCGCTAATAGGAAAAAGGTATCCCCCGACTTAATGGTATAAGTAATAACCTGACCAGGAGGACAAACCGGCGGCGGTGTAACCGGCGGCGCCACCGCTACCACCACGTCCCGCTGTAGTAATTCGGTAACCTTGGCCGTAATTTTAAGTACCAGTTCTACGATTACGTGGCAGTTTTCTTTATCGGCCGTAATGTACTCCACTAAGGGCCGGATATCCACATCCATACCTTCTTTAGCCCCAGGAACAACAATAAAGGTACTAAAATCAAGCCGCCGGTGCATAGCGTGAACTGGTTGATCCGCCAAGGCGGCAACATAAATAACCTGCAAGTTTACATAACCACGGACAATTACTTTTTCTTTAATAATTTTAGTTTCGGTAATTTTTATCTCATGCACGGCCGTATCAATTATTTTTTCTACTTCTGGTTTGGGTTCCGGGGTTTCAAAAATGTCCCGGAGAATCACCTGGGCACTATTTTCTCCTACCACGTGATCAAGACGTAGCTTAGCCATAGTAGCTTCTACCCCGCTGATGCTGGTAATGATGTTAATCTGCCGTACTTCCATTACATTTGCGGTAAGCATAAATACCACATCAGCGCGTAATTTACCCGCGGGGCCGTCAATCTGCTCCACTTCAGCGCTTTCTACTTTCACCTCTACTCGAACATCCATTCCGGGAACTGCGCCGGGTACTTCAATAAAGTCACTAAAGGGTAAAACGGTATGTAACTGGTGTACTGGCTGGTCAGGTTCGGCGGCAACATAAAGTACTTGCAGGGTTACCGCACCATCAATAATTACCTTGTCTTTAACGATCCGTTTGGTTTTAATTTCACCACTGGCATCCACTTCTAAAATCTTTTCGGCCAAAGGTTTTTCGTTTGGGATTTCCACGTCACTGCTTATAATCACCTGTTTTGTTTTGCTGCCAATTACATTAGCAATTTTAACTAATTCACTGGTACAGGTAGCCATAGCAGGACATTGGGTAACTACGGATAAATCGCGTATTTGGGTAACCTTAACAAACACGCTTAAAACGGCGGCCACGTCAAATACCCTGACATCGGTGGTGGTAGGCATAATATTTACGTCTTCAACCGTAACTTTCCCTAAAGCTTCCATATCCGGCGCGGCCCCAGGCAAATCAACAAAGGTTGTAAAAGGTATTTGCTGGTGCATGTGGTGTACCGCTTGCGCCGGTTCAAAAGCAATATAAATAATCTGCAAAGATAATGTTCCCTCTACAATAGCTTTATCGGGTAATATTTCAATTTTTTTAATTTTTGCTGTTTTATCGGTAGAAAGAATTTTTTCCACATCCGGTTTTGGTTCAGGTACGGTAATTTTGCCGCGTACCACTGTTTGCTGCGTATTTTCACTAACTACCTGACTAACCCGCAGCTTTTCTGTAGTTTGGACAGCATCTATAGCCATATGCATTTCCTCCTTTCAAAGATGATTTATAATATATATATTGCTTCCTTAAGTTAAATGTGCTTAAAATTTAATCAAAAGAACAAAAAAGAGTGGAACAAGAAAAGGTGGGTAAATTAATAAAAAAAGCTTCCGGTAAAACCCGGAAGCTCTGGGTAAGAGAATTTAATTAAAAATAGCTTAAAAATTTATGTTAATTAATGTTACTTTATTTTTAGGGAAAAATTAATCTCTTAAAAGACAACCCGCCATGACTGTCCGCTGAATTTCATTTGTTCCTTCAATGAGCTGCAAAAGCTTAGCTTCTCTAAAACGCCGCTCTATAGGATAATCTTTCATGTAACCATAGCCGCCACAAACCTGAATTGCTTCAGTGGTTACATACATAGCCACATCCGTGGCGTAACATTTAGCCATAGAGCCTAATTTACTTAGTTCTGTCCGTTGAATATCTTTATTCCCTTCCAGATAAGAATCAATTAGGATGGCCGCGCGGTAAGTCAACTGCCGGGCGGCTTCAGTTTTCATGGCCATGTCGGCTAATTTAAATTGAATAGCCTGTAAGGCAGCAATGGGCTTTCCAAATACCACCCGCTGTTTAGAATATTGAATAGCGTAATCTAAACATCCTTGTGCCGTACCTACACCAACGGCAGCAATCATAGGACGGGTTCTATCCAATGTTTCCATGGCAATGAAAAATCCCTGCCCTGGTTTACCTAACATATTTTCCGCCGGGACCTCGCAATTTTCAAAAAATAACTCACAAGCACTTAAAGCATCGCCACCCATTTTTTCTTCATGTTTGCCAATAATAAGACCCGGGCAGGGTTTCTCCACCACAAAACAACTTATTCCCCTATGTCCCCCGGCAGGGTCTGTCTTAGCAAAAACCGTAATTATATCCGCATTGTCAGCATTGCTGATAAAACACTTTTGTCCATTTAAAATATACTTTCCATCTTTAAGTATGGCGGTAGTTTTAAGTGACGCTACATCACTTCCGGCATCAGGTTCGGTAAGACCAAAAGCAGCCAAAGATTCTCCGGCGGCAATCTGGCCAATATACTTTTGTTTTTGCTCTTCCGTACCGGCTACTATAATCGGCTGCGCTCCTAAATCATTTAAAGACATGACAAATGGAGAAACTCCGCAATACTTGGACAGTTCCTCAACAGCCATTATTAAAACTAATGCCCCTGTGCCAGTGCCGCCGTACTCCTCCGGCCAGGGAATGCCCTGTAACCCATTTTCTTTAAATAATTCAAAAATATCCTGGGGCCATTTACCTTCCTTTTCAATATCTGCCGCCTTTGGAGCCACCTTCTCCTTTGCCAGTCTTTTTACCGTATTTAGAACCATTTGCTGTTCTTCGGTAAGATTATAATTTACCAGCATTTTTTTACTTCACCCTTTCTAATAAAATTTAAATTCAGCTATTAATACTTAATTCTCTTTCTTTAAAAAATCTCCTTCTTTAAAAATTTCAACTTCAAACAAAACTTTTAATAATTTTTAGCTTGTCCAATTTAAAAAAGATTAAAATTCTTAAGTTGGCGGTTTATCTAAAAGAGTATCGGCAATTAACCCCAGTGAATTTTTTATTTTAAGTAATTCCTCAGGGGATTCCTGAAATTTTTCCAGGGCGTTGAAAAACCGGTCCGTTAAATCGCCGCTTACGGTAGGAATTAGAAATATGTGCGTATGAGGAATTCTACGACCGCGAGCATATAAAGAGATAAAATCGGGCTTAAATTTCTGCTTGATTTTTTGAGCTATTATTCTAGCTAAACTAAAGAGGCTTTTAACTTCCTCTTCGCTTAAATCATGCCACCAGGGAACATGTCTTTTGGGAAGCACTAAACAATGCCCCGGCGCCAAAGGATTAATATCAAGAATACCAAGGGATAACTCATTTTCCATTATCTTATAAGCCGGCGCCTCTCCGGCAATAACAGCGCAAAAGACACAATCATCAGGTGTCCCACTCAAAAAAGCTCAACTCCGATCTTTATATTCTTTTTCACCTTATAAAAGTTCAGCATTAAGAACTTCCAGCCACCGCTTAAGGTAAATAGGTAAAATAAAATTTTGCCGTACATGTTCGTGTCCCGCTTTGCCTAACTGCTCTGCAAAGTCTGGGTTTCTTAACAGCCGTACAACTGCCGCCGCCATTTCCTCGTTAGTTCGAGCCAGCAACCCAGTTTTCTCCGGTAATACCTGCAACTTAATCCCTCCTACTGGAGTAGCTACCACTGGCCTTGCTTTCCATAAAGCTTCGCTTACCGTTAAACCAAAGCCTTCCTGAATCGACTTTTGGATTATTACCGCGGCCACGCGCTGGATAACATTAATGGCTAAATCACTTACCGGAGGCAAAACTAAAAGATGAATATCCGGGTCACTGCCTACCTCTTGTTGGACTTCAAAAATTATTTGGGTTCCTTCCGGATCATCATCCGCCATTCCTCCGGCTAAAATTAAACGGCAAGGTATTTCCTTTCTAATTAAACGAAAAGTTTTAACTACGCCTAGCGGATCCTTTAAACGGTCAAAACGGGATACCTGCACGATCAAAGGAAGATCGGTAGGAATCTCCAGTTGTTCTAAAATAAAAGCCTTTTCTTCCGCCGTTACTTCCCGGTTTTTCTCAGCCAGGGGATCAATGGCCGGCGGCATAAAGTATTCGCGGTTACCCAGCTTTTTAGCGTAATCCGGAAGATGATAGATTGCTGCGTCGCACTTCTGAGCGTAAGGACGTAGAAAATCCCAAACCTCCCGGCTTACCCCGGTAGGGTCTATGTGGCAGTACCAAAGCCATCGGGCCAGGGGATCGTTTTGACGGGCTTCAACTAAACCTAAGGGTTGCTGGTCATGGAGAATTATAAAATCAGCTCCGGGATTAACCAGGCGAAAATTTTGCTTTAGCTCTTCCTGGTATATGGTCATCATTTCCGGAATTATTTTTACGGGTAAACCGTGAAAAGCATTATGAAAAATCTTAGTAACCTGAAAAAACTTCTCCGAACCACTTAGTACATTCCAACGTACTTTTATACCTACCTCTTGCATCAAAGGAACCAGCCGTTTAAGAATTTCGGCTACTCCACCACCAACAGCCGTAGAATTTATATGTTGGACTGTTCGACCGGCCAAACGTGCCCCCAGTTGTTTAATAGCCTTTATTTCCTCCGCTTTAACCACGACCAGATAATCATCTAAATGAATCATAATCTGACCCACCATTAGTTAATAAATGTTGACCTGCAGAAAAATATTATAAAAAATATAATAATTGTTAATACTTAATTAATTATAATTAACGTAAATTTTTAATCACTTTATTTTATGCTTTAAGCATTTGTTTTGTTAACATATTATGGTAAAGAGATTACTTTTGAAATATAAAAATAGCCTTAAACTTTTACGATAATATTTCATTATCTGACGTATAAGAATATTTTACGGGATAATGTCCGTATGAATTAAAGCTACACCAAAATTACCGTTGTTTTGTTTGCGTAAGCCACGCCTGCCAGTTAGAATCTAATTGGGCTAAAGGTTTTTTTTGCGGGGACAACGGGCAAACTACACCCGCTTCCCTTAAAGCAAGGTTAATATTTTTTCCCTGACTTAAGGCAGCCAATATTTTTTTAAGGCTTTCCGGACCATAAGCCTGGTGCAGGTACTCTACCAGAGAAAGAGACTGCCGGTAGGCTAACATTTGGTCAGGCAATTGGTCAAAACCCCGGTCCATTTTAGCTAAAGGATATAGTGGCTGACTTATAAAATCAGGATAGTCAAACCGAAAGCCGGTTAACTTTTTTTCTTCAAATTGGGCAATGCCTTCCGTAAGCCAACGAGGAATATTCCCTTTAACCATATAATCCACCATCAGGTGGGTAATTTCATGAGCCATTGGTCCATTGGAAATAAAAATTTCTTCTTTTTCTTGGTAATTATTGGTATATATCCAGCCCTGGGGAGATAGAACCCGGATTATTCCGGCCCAATACGCGCCCATAGTGCTTTCACTGGCAGTCCAGCCAAAACTGGCGTTTAATTCTTTAGGGGTGGGATAAAGAATAACAGGTATTTTATGACGTAAAGAAACATTAAAATCCTTACAGATGGGTTGGTAAAAATGCTCGGCAGCTTGCAGCACCATCTGAGCATTTTTATAGTCTCCGGCCGTAAAGGCAACTAAAAAGTGCTCCCCGGCTAGAACGGGTTGGCAGCGTATGGAAAGTAATGTTTGCGTTCTCATTATTTCCCGGTATAAAATATAAAGGTAACTTTTAAAAGAATATTTTGCTACTATAATACTACTAATAATTAGGATTAGTATAGGAATTATTACTTTAAGTAATTTATGGTATCTAAAAATATAATTAAAAAACATAAAATAAGTTTTTATCCCCTTATTGCTTTAGCCGTTAGTTCGTTAAATAAGTAATTAATTAAAAAATTTATAAAAATATTTTGCCCAACCATCGGCTGTTTAATTTTTAGGGAACAGTTTTTTCCATTCGGTTACCATTTGACGTGCTTTGGCTACATCTTCACCGGTTTTTACTAAATCAATATATTTTTCCATTTCCTTTACGGCCCGAGGATAATCTTTTTTTCCCAGGGCTAAAGTTTGAGCGTAGTAATAACGCGCCTCTTTACTTTCCGGATGATTTGCCAGTTCTTTTTCCAGTACATTACAGGCCTGCTCGTACTGTCCTAGTAAGAGATAAATTAAAGATAGTTGCGTACAATAAACGCTATTTTTTGGTTCTACTTTAATTGCTTGGGCGTACATTTTTGATGCTTCAGGTAATTTACCGGCCTGAAAATAAATTTGGGCCAAGTCGGCTAAGGCCTGAGCATCGTCTGGCCTGGCTTTTGCTTTTGCCTCCGCTTCCGCTAAAATTTTAGCCGGGGAATAAGCTTCCTGGCTTTCACTTTTAGCGTCAGGAAAAAATTTACCGCTTATCCAGACAACTGAAGAACCGATTAAGCCAAAGGAAAGGAAAATGGTCAGTACCCATAAAACCATTTTCTGTTGTTTTTTACGTATTTTCTGGGTGGGGTTCTTTTTATTAGCCATTTTTAAATCCTCCGTTTAACCAAAAATTTGCTTTTGAAATTTTTAACCTGCAAATAAAGAGCGCACTCCAGCCGCTTTTTCATCAAGCGGCAAAAAAGGGGGTTTGGAGAAAAAATTGAACCATTAAAAGCAATATTATTGGCGTGACAACCCCCGCCACAATAAAACCGGGCCCAACAGGCAGCGCAACTTTCTTTATTATAGATATAGGCTTGGCAAAACTGTTTTCCTAAATGGCGCCTGGTAAAACCCTGCTCTAAATCTCCTAAACAATATTCCTGGCGACCCACAAACCGGTGACAAGGATATAAACTTCCGTCTGGCGCAACGGCCAGGTATTCTTGCCCGGCTCCACATCCGGTCAACCGTTTAATTAAACAAGGCCCTCCGTCTAAGTCAATTTCAAAATGAAAAAAACGAACCTCTTTTCCTTGCTGTTGGTAATTTAAAAGCAGCCGCGCCAGCCTAACGTATTCTTTTTCTAAATAGGGAACATTTTCTGGCTGAAGGGCATAATCCTTTTCTAAGGAAGCCACAACCGGCTCTAACGAAATACAACGAAAACCCAGATCAGCCAGGTGTAAAAAATCGCTGGCAAAATCCAGATTATACCTGGTAAAAGTACCCCTTAGATAATAATCTTCTTCCGAACAAAAAGAAACATAGCGGCTAACATTTTCTATTACCCGCCTATATGTCCCCTGGCCATTGGGAAAAACACGCATACGGTCGTTAACCCAAGGTCGTCCATCTATACTAAGAACGGTAAAAATTTTATGAGTCCTTAAAAAGCGGCTAATTTCTTCGGTTAAAAGCAACGCATTGGTAGTTACGGTAAATTTTATTTCTTTACCGTGTACCGCCGCCTGCTTTTCACCATAAGCCACTATTTTTTGTAACCCGCTAAAATTTAAAAGTGGCTCACCGCCAAAAAAATCAATTTCCACGTGCTGGCGTTTACCAGACTTTGTCAGCAAAAAATCGATGGCCTTTTTTCCTGTCTCAACTGACATTAAATTTACCGCCCCATGATATTGCTCCTTGCCAGCAAAACAATAGCGACAGGCTAGATTACAACCATGAGCCAGGTGTAAACATAAGGCCTTTACTACCCTATCTTCTGGTGGACGATAAAGGCCCTTTAAAGAATCCTGACTAAAAAGCAACCCTTCTTTTATTAGTTGCTGAACCTCACCCTGGGCTTCGTTTATTTCCTCTTGAGTATATTTACCCTGGAAATAAGCGTGAAGCATACTCAAGTCTGGGCTAGGGTATTGATTGATTATTTCCCAGGCCAGTTCATCTACCAAATGTACCGTACCGCTGTTTACATCCAGGACAATTCTTGCCTCATCAAAAATAAACTTATGAACCAACGGCTATCTCCCTTTTTTGAAAATTACCAATCAAAAAGGCTAGCCCTTTGATTTCTGATTCTCTAACTGACGGCAAGACTGATTGCCAACAGTTAGAGAAGTTTTGCAGGCTGACTGACAGGAGGTCTGACATTCGCCACAACCCCTCCCTATAACCATATCCTGTAAGGAATGTTTATTTACCGTAATAATGTGTCTTCCCAAAAGAAAATCTCCTTTCTTAAAACAAGTTGGTCAAGAGTTACTTTAATTTCTTTAGCTTTAATTCTACTAAAATAAGCCTGATGAAGCAAGGAAAATTTATGGTAACCGGGCTTAAAGAGCAATTTCATAAAAACGGGAGGTCTAATATTGTCAAAATAATCTACGGTAATATATAGGTATTTATTTACTTTTTAGTATATCTAAATAAAAAAAGTCGCCTTTTATCGACGACATTTAAACTGGAGCGGGTGACGGGGATCGAACCCGCAACCCCCAGCTTGGGAAGCTGGTGCTCTACCGTTGAGCTACACCCGCTTATAATTTACGTTTTTCAAAAAATATTATACTCTATATTTTAAATATGTCAACTTTATTTTTTCTCCCGGCGCCATTTTTCTAAAATAACGCGCACATCTTCCACCAATCTATTTTCTAGGTTGTTTCCGACAGGCCCATCTGGGGAACAATATTCTTTCATTTCTGTCTGGGCTTGTTTTACCCGGGCGCGTAATTCCCGTGGAGTAAGACGGGAAGCACCCTGGCCAAAAATAATATGCTGAATATTATAATCTGAGGTAACCACAGCCACCGTAGCTTTTTCCTTGGTTAATTGCCAGACTAGTTTTTCAATTAGGGTATCGGCTGTTTCTCCTTCCTGGGTATAAAAAATCGTAATATTATCATTAATTAGTTCTTTACGTTGACTACCTTCTTTAACTTTATAAGCGTCAAAAACTATAAAGACCTGCTCTTCACTTAACGCGACGTGATTAACTAAAATTTCAACCAGCCGGCTACGGGCGTTTTCCAAGCTAGCGTTTTTAATCTTTTCTAGCTCGGGCCAGGCATAAATAATATTGTATCCATCCACGATCAAGTAATTTTTCATTGCTTCATACTTCTCCTTTGCCGCAAAACCTCATAAATTAACAAGGCCGCGGCTACACTTGCGTTTAAAGAACTTGCCTTTTCTGTCATAGGTAAACGAACCAATAAATCACACTTTTGACGTACTAGACGTCCCAGTCCCTTGCTTTCACCGCCAACAACCAAGGCCAAAGGTCCGGTTAAGGTGGCGTCCCAAAAAACATCTTTTGCGGCTGCATCAGCTCCTACCACCCATAAACCATGCTGCTGTACATACATTATTGTTTGGGTTAAATTTGCCACCCGGGCAATTAAGGCATACTCAAGAGCACCGGCTGCTGCTTTGGCTACTGCCGGCGTCACAGGTGCTGTTCGGTGACGGGGAATAATTACTCCGTGTACCCCTGCGGCCACGGCAGTACGGACAATAGCGCCAAAATTACGCGGATCAGTAATTTCATCCAGGAAAAGCAAAAGAGGGTTTTTTTCTTTTGTCTCAGCTAAAATATGCTCAATGGTAACATATTCTTTAGCGGATGCCAGGGCTACTACTCCTTGGTGGGCACCACCCGGAAACATTTTGTCCAAGTACATCTGTTCCACTAGCTGAACAGGAATATATTTTTCCCGGGCTAAAAAAATTAGCTTCCTTAAAGAACCCTCAAAAGATGTGCTCTTAGCCACCAATAGCTTATTAATTGGCCGGTTGGCCCGTAAAGCTTCTATTACGGCATTACGACCTGGAATAATATCTTCTGTCTTTCTAGTGTGTCGCAATTAGATCACCAATATTTTTATGGGCTGCCTCTTTTTTTAAACGACAGGTCCATTATCTTCCTTTGATTTCCATCGAACACCGGCTGGTGTATCTTCTAAAACAATTCCTAACTCTTTTAAGCTATTTCGAATTTTATCGGCGCTGACCCAATCTTTTTTTACCCTTGCTTCTTGACGCAACTGGATAATTAAATTTATTAAGGGTTCAACCAGGGCATCCCTTTCTTGAAATGACCTTTCCAGTACAATATTTCCCTGGACATCGGTCTTAAAAATACCCAACACCTCATTAAAAGAACCAAAAAGTTCTTTTGCTTTAACTAAAGCAACCCGGGCAAGCTTTTCGTTTTGGAACTCAAGGGTGGTAAGTTGGGGTAAATTTTGATTTTTAGTTTCCGGTCTTTGGGTTAAGTATGTGTTTACTTCTCTGGCCAAATCAAACAACTTGCTTAAGGCTAAGGCCGTATTAAAGTCATCATCCATCGCGGCTACAAAATCACTTTCTAGCTTATTTAGGGTAGTTAAAAAAGCCGCCTCTCTTTCTGTAGTTCGAACTTCTAACCTCGAACTTTGAGAAGCATCACCCCACCCGGGCCTGGCTAAAGCTTCTTGTAAAAAAATAATACTTGTTTTCAGGCGCTCCAATCCCCGGGCGGCGTGGTTTAAGTTTTCTTCGGAAAAATCTTGCGGACTGCGGTAGTGAGTAGAAAGAAGGAAAAAACGTACCGTTTCGGGGGAAAACTTTTTTAAAATTTCTCGAACTAGAAAATAATTCCCTAATGACTTAGACATTTTTTCCTGGTTCACCGTTAAGTATCCATTATGAATCCAATAACGGGCAAAGGGTTGCCCTGTTGCTGCCTCTGCTTGGGCAATTTCATTTTCGTGGTGAGGGAAAATTAAATCATTACCCCCCCCGTGAATATCAAAACCAGTTCCTAGGTACTTTAAGGCCATAGTCGTACATTCAATATGCCAGCCTGGTCTCCCTGGGCCCCAGGGACTTTCCCAAAAGGGTTCACCCGGCTTAGCCGCCTTCCAAAGCGCAAAGTCCAAAGGATTTTTTTTGCGGACATCTACTTCCACCCGCGCGCCGGCCTGCATAAAGTCAAGGTTACGTCCTGATAATTTCCCGTAGTCCGCAAAAGTAGCAATGTCAAAATATACATCCTGGTCCACCAGATAGGCATGTTTTTTTTCGATTAAAACTTTAATTAAATCAACTATTTCAGGTATATGCTGCGACACCTTTGGATGAATATCGGCTTTTTGTATATTTAAGGCTTGGGCATCATAAAAGTAAGCCTGAACGTACTTTTCGGCCAAAAATAATGGGTTCTCCTTCTTTTCCAGCGCCCGGATAATTATTTTATCATCCATATCGGTAAAATTTTGCACATACCTTACCTCATAACCCCGGTAACGAAAATAACGGCGAACCGTGTCAAAAAAAACAAAGGAACGGGCATTTCCTAAGTGAATAAAATTATAAGTCGTAGGACCACAAACATAAATAAAAACTTTTCCTGGCTCCCGGGGCTTAAACTCTTCTTTTGCTTTGGTTAAAGTATTATATATTTTCATTTTTCATCCCCTTTAAAACAACGTCCTTGTTTATAAACATAAAGCAAGGCCGTGGCGTAAGCCGCTATCCCTTCTCCCCGGCCGCAATAGCCCAAACCTTCGGTGGTTTTAGCCTTTACGTTAATCAAAGCTTTTTCAATCCCCAGGGTAGAAGCAATGTTCTCTTCCATAAGGGGAATATGATTAATTAATTGCGGAGCCTGGGCCACCACAACCGCATCAATATTTTCTATGGAAAAGCCGGCGTTACGGATTATCTGCCCTGTTTGCTTCAGTAAAATTAAGCTAGAAATATCCTTATAACGGTAATCTGTATCTGGAAAATGACGTCCACAATCTCCTGCTCCGGCAGCCCCTAATAAGGAGTCAATTATGGCGTGCACCAAAACATCCGCATCTGAATGGCCCTCACAGCCCTTATCAAAGGGAACAATCGCCCCCCCTAAAACCAGGGGGCGATTAACAACCAGACGATGAACATCAAAACCCATCCCGACACGCGGCATATAAGTTAATTCCTTTTTCCTTAAGATTGCTTCGGCTATTATTATATCTTCCGGAGTGGTAATTTTAATATTATCATACGCTCCCATAACCAGTTTCACTTTGCGGCCTAGGGCTTCCACTAAAGAAGCATCGTCTGTAACCCTAACCCCTTTCTTGTTTGCCCAAAGGTAAGCTTCAAGTAAAAACTGGTAAGTAAAAGCCTGGGGAGTTTGGGTTAACCAAATTTTTTCCCGCGGCAGGGTTTGTTCCACAAAATCATTGACGTCAGCTTCTTTTATGGTATCTTTTACCGGCACGGCCAACGTGGCCGACCCCCACTGTCTGGCTGCTTCTACTACGTTAGCTATATCTTCGGTTCGCGCCAAGGGGCGTGCCCCATCGTGAATTAAAACTACTTTTGTTTGACTCGGCAGTACTTGTAGGCCTGCCCAAACCGAATCCTGACGCCTTGCGCCTCCTGACACCACTTTTAGTAGTTTTTTACATTTCTCTTTTTCCACGGCCAGGTAATAAAAAATATTTAACTGGCCTGGAGGAGCTACCAAAACCCAACCCTCAATTATAGGGCTTAATTCCATTAATTGTAAAACGTAGGTAAATACTGGCTTGCCGGCTAAAGGTAATAATAATTTATTAACTTTTCCTCCCATTCGAGTACCTTGACCAGCTCCGACTACTACCGCAAAACAAGCCAAATTAACCACCAGCTTCAAGGTAGGAAGGATGTTCTAATGTATCTGCCCGCCTTGGCCGGGCAAAGATCATCCGTCCGGCAGATGTTTGCAGCACACTGGTAACCATAACTTGAAGAGTCTGGCCAATATATTTCCTTCCGCCATCAACTACAATCATGGTACCGTCTTCCAGGTAAGCTAGGCCTTGACCAAATTCTTTGCCATCCCTGATTACCTGGACCGTCATTTCTTCTCCGGGCAAAATCACCGGCTTTACGGCGTTGGCCAGTTCATTTATATTAAGTACCTTTACCCCGTGCAAGGCAGCCACCTTATTTAAATTATAGTCATTGGTAACAATCACCGCCCCCAAACGCTGGGCAAGTTTTACCAACTTACTATCCACTTCGGCAATATTTTCTAAACCCCGTAAATTATCGTATATTTGAATATTAAGGGCGTTATTTTGCTGCATTTTGTTTAATATATCTAAACCGCGTCTTCCCCGGTTGCGCCTTAGGGTATCCGAAGAATCAGCAATATGCCTTAATTCCTCCAATATAAAAACAGGTATTAATAAGGTCCCTTCAATAAAGCCACTTTCAGTTAGGTCAGCTATCCGCCCGTCAATTATGACACTGGTATCTAAAATCTTATAACCTGTTGCTCCTCCAGAGGATTTACCCCCTTTTTCTTTGCTTAAGCGAGTCAGGTTACCAAAAAAACTTAAAATGTCCTCGCGTTTTTTTATGCCTAAACTTATCCCTAAATAACATAAAAATAAGGCCACAATAACGCCAACTATTGTTCCTATAATTCCCATTTTAGCTAAAATAGCCGCGAATAAATTAGCTATAATAAGGCCAATTATTAATCCTACCGCCCCCATAATTAAGTCCTGAGTCGGCATTTTTTGAAGATGTTGTTCTAAAAAAGTAACTAACTTAACAAATCCCCGGATTATCCAGGGGGCAACAAAAACACCTACCCCTAACCCGACCAGACTTATCATTACCAAGAAACCATATTTTAGCTGGGACATTTTAATAAAAATAGGAATAAGACCGGTATTTACTAAAACCAGGCCGCCATAAAAACTAGCCGCCATAAAAAATAAAACTAAAATAAAAAAAATAACCCGTTTGGCCATTTTATCCCTCCTTTCTTTACTATTATTTACATATATTATAACCTATATTATAACCTAAAAATATTTTGGTACAATAGAAAAATAAAATTATATAAAATATTATTTATTTTCTTTCTTTAAACCTACAATAAACCTACAATACCTTCCTTTTTACCTACAAACCTTAACCTAATGGCTTACTCCTTATTAAGCAAAGGCATTGTCAATTAATAACTGGGCTTTATCCTTTTCTATTTCCTTGGCTAAAGCAAATTCACTAATCAATATCTGACGGGCATTTTCTAGCATTTTCTTTTCCCCGGCCGATAAACCTTTTTCTTGTTCCCGCCTGGCCAGGTTACGTACCACTTCGGCTATTTCATAGATATTACCAGTGCGCATTTTTTCTAGATTAGCCCGGTAACGGCGGTTCCAGTTAACTAGAACCCCTTTCGGCTCATCTTTTTGGAGGACACAGATCACTTCTTTTACTTCTTCCGAACTAATAACTTCTCTTAAACCTATCTCTTTGCAGTTTACCGTTGGAATAAATACTTTCATGCTACCAAATAACAAACTTAAAATATAGTATTGTTTTTTTACCCCCAATACCTCTTTTTCTTCAATAGCTTCAATTGTCCCTGCCCCATGCATAGGGTACACAATCTTGTCGCCTATCTTATACAATGCTGGACCCCCTTTATTTTTTGGCGTCTGTAAGGCTTGCGCGTTATATTTTTAATATAACATATTTAACTTTTCTTGTCAAAGAAAAACGTTAATTTTAACACACTCTTTTTAAGGTGTCAATACAAAAAGCCTTAAAAAATACCGCTAAAGCCCTCATTTTTTGCCGAAAAAACTTAAGCGAATCTATTTTGAAAAAGTTGTTCCTGGTACCGGGCTAATCCTTCCTTTATGGAGCGTGCCCTTGCTTCACCAATACCCTCCACCGCATCCAATTCTTGAATACTGGCATTTAAAATCCTCTTTAAAGAACCAAATTCTTTAATTACATTTTCAACTACCAGGAAAGGTAAGCGGGGGATTTTGCTTAAAATACGGTAGCCGCGTGGTGAAACTGGCTGGTCTAAAATGCTGACACTACCGGAATAACCCAGTGCCCGGGCCAGTAAAGTTAAGTCCAAAAGGTCTTCGGCGGGCCAACTGTTAATAACAGCTAAAATATGAGTTGGCGATTTATCGCTTGCCGCCAATACATAATCCCGAATGATTAAAAGAACATCATTTTCAACATTTGTTACCAGTTCTTCAAGCTGCATTGTAATTAAACGGCCTTCCGTCCCTAATTCGCAAATATACCTTTCTATTTCCTGCACCACGCGCAATACCATCTCAACGCGCTGCAGGCCTTTTGTTACGTCAAAGAGAGTTACGGCATCTTCGTACTCTAAGATACTAAGATTTTCAATTACTTTATCTAAGGTAGTCCGGTATTTTTCTAATGTTTGGAGGGCCTGATTTGCTTTGGTCAAAATAACTCCGGTATCACGGAGCATATACTTTATACTGCCCCGGTAAATAGTAATTACGTTCCGACGCTGCGAAATAGCGATAATCAACGCTCCGGTTTGTTTAGCTACTCGTTCTGCCGTCCGGTGCCTAATACCGGTTTCCGAAGAAGGAATGTTTAAATCAGGAATAAGAAAGGTATTTGCAGCAATAATTCGCTTCATATCAGGACTTAAGATGATAGCCCCATCCATCTTAGCCAATTCATATAAGCTAGCCGGGTTAAACTCGGCGTTAACTACAAAGCCCCCTTCTGTAATCACACCTATTTCCTGACCGTCGCCAATGACTACTAAGCCTCCTGTTCCAGCCCGCAAAATATTTTCTAATCCTTCACGCAAAGAGGTTCCTGGGGCTACCATGCGTAACATTTGCATTAGCTTGTCCTCAGGTCTTTCCTCTTTCAATAATTTTCCCCTCCTTCCCTATTACCCTTACCTTGACAAGGCTAATTCTATTGCTTGCCCTAAAGTATACACTGGTTTAATTGTGATTCCTTCAAATAAGGATGGGTTTAAACCTGAGCCAGGTGCTAAAAATAGGGAAAAGCCCCTTTGGGCTGCCTCCCTTATTCTTCTTTCTAAACCAAACACCGGACGGATTTCCCCGGTTAAGCTAACTTCTCCTGAAACTACCATTTTATTTGCTACGGCAATATCGCGAAAGCTTGATGCCACTGCCACCGCAATACCCAAATCAGCAGCTGGTTCAACAACCCTTACCCCACCTACGGCGCTAACGTAAGTATCATAACTATTAAGCTGCAAGCCTACCCGTTTTTCTAGCACGGCCAAAACCAAGGCTACCCGGTTGTAATCTACGCCCGCGGCCATTCGCCGGGGAGCCCCAAAACCAGTAGGAGTTACCAAAGCCTGGATTTCTACCAACAATGGTCTGGTCCCTTCCAACATGGGAACTACTGCCGCCCCAATTACAGTCTCCAAATGATGATACATTAAAAAAAACAGGCTTGGGTCACTTACTTCTTCCAGGCCTCCCTCATGCATTTCAAAAATGCCGATTTCATTGGTGGAACCAAACCGGTTTTTAAGGCTGCGCAAAATACGAAAAGACTGATACTTTTCTCCTTCAAAATAAAGCACCGTATCTACAATATGCTCAAGCAAACGGGGTCCGGCCAAAATGCCTTCTTTAGTTACGTGTCCTACTAAAAATATACTTGTCTTAGTCGCTTTGGCTAAGCGCATTAACTGGATGGTGCATTCTCTAATTTGATTTACGCTGCCGGGCACAGACCCCAGTTCAGGGTTTATGATGGTTTGAATAGAATCAACTATTACTATTTCTGGTGATAAAGCTTTTACCTGCTCCTCAATGTTATTGACGTTGATTTCAGAAACCACGTAAACATTTGCCCCAGAAATTTTTAACCGGGAAGCACGCATATGAATCTGGCTTACTGATTCTTCGCCGGATACGTAAAGGGTGCTTTTACCGGCTGTGCTTGCCTGAGCAACCAGTTGTAACATAAGGGTGGATTTCCCAATTCCCGGGTCACCGCCAAGTAAGACCAGAGAGCCAGGAACTACCCCTCCGCTTAATACCCGGTCCAATTCACCAATTCCCGTAGAAAAGCGCTCTCCCTCATCCGGTGAAATTTCCGCTAAAAGACACGGTTTTTCAGATACGGCAAAATTAGAGCGTACCCCGGCTGCTATTTTTTCGTTCTGGACCTTTTCCATTAAGGTGTTCCACCCCCCGCAGTCAGGACATCGTCCCAACCAACGGGGTGTTTGGTATCCACACGTTAGGCAAGCAAAAAATTTTTTTTTCAGCATAAAAACCTCTTATACTAAAGCCATCATCCCGGCTTCCTGCAAAATAATCTGATCATCTTTGGCGTCAATAACTACCTTATCACCGCGCTTGAAAGTACCCTGCAGTAATTCTTCAGACAAAAGGTCTTCTATTTTATGTTGAATAGCCCGCCGCAGCGGCCGGGCGCCAAAAACCTCATCAAAACCTTCCTTGGTTAAAACTTCTTTGGCCGCTTCAGTAAAGGTAACCCCCACATCCTGCTCCTTTAACCGCTTGGCTACGTCTTTAAGCATTAAGTCTACAATTTTTTTAATGTGTTCCGGAGACAAATAATGAAAGACAATAATTTCGTCTACCCGGTTTAAAAATTCCGGCCGGAATGTTTGCTTTAATTCATTGCTTACCTTTTCCTTCATACTTTCATAGGTCACTTTTGTCATATCACCAGCCCGAAAACCCATTATTCCTTCCCGGCGAACGGCTAACGCCCCAACGTTAGAAGTCATGATAATCACTGTATTACGAAAGTCTACCGCGCGCCCCTTAGCGTCAGTTAACCTTCCATCTTCTAACACCTGCAAAAGAATATTAAAAACATCAGGGTGAGCTTTTTCAATTTCATCTAAAAGAACAACGGTATAAGGTTTACGGCGTACTGCTTCCGTAAGCTGACCACCTTCTTCGTAACCTACATAACCAGGAGGTGCACCAACAAGCCTGGAAACAGCAAACTTCTCCATATATTCACTCATATCCAATCTGACCAGGGCATTCTCATCATCAAATATAGCTTCAGCTAAGGTGCGGGCTAACTCCGTTTTACCTACTCCGGTAGGCCCTAAGAAAATAAAGGAGCCAATTGGCCGGCGCGGGTCTTTTAACCCGGCTCTGGCCCGCCGGATAGCCCGGGCTACCGCTATAACCGCTTCATCCTGACCAATAATCCGCTGATGCATAATATCTTCCAAATGTAGCAGGCGCTGGGATTCATCTGTCGTTAACTGTTTTACCGGCACCCCTGTCCAACTACTGGCTACCTGAGCTATATCTTCTTCGGTAACGACCAACTCTTCTCCGCCTCTTTTATTTTTCCAGTTTCCTCTTAGAGCGTCCAATTCCAGACGTAATTTTTGCTCCTTATCCCGCAACTGGGCAGCTTTCTCAAACTCTTGACTGTTTACCACCGCTTCTTTTTCGTGATGTAAATTTTTTATTTGCTCCTCTAAAGCTTTAATTTCAGGAGGTACGGTAAATGCTTGAAGACGCACTTTGGAACTGGCTTCATCCATAAGGTCAATAGCCTTATCCGGCAGGTAACGATCAGTTATGTACCGGTCTGATAAACGCGCGGCCGATTCCAGGGCACCATCAAGGATGCGTAGTTTATGGTGGGCTTCGTATTTATCCCGCAAACCCTTTAAAATAGAAATTGTTTCTTCTACGGTCGGTGCATTGACCATAATGGGTTGAAAACGTCTTTCTAAAGCAGCGTCTTTTTCGATGTATTTACGGTAGTCATCCAGGGTAGTGGCCCCAATACACTGGAGTTCGCCACGGGCTAACGCCGGTTTTAAAATATTGGCGGCGTCAATTGCTCCTTCTGCTGCCCCGGCGCCAATAAGGGTATGCAGCTCATCAATAAATAAAATAATATTTCCGGCTTTAATAATTTCGTTGAGTATTTTTTTTATTCTTTCTTCAAATTCGCCCCGGTATTTTGTACCGGCTACTATAGACGCAAGGTCTAAGGCTATGACCCGTTTTTTTAAAAGCGGTTCCGGCACATCATCAGAAACAATCCGTTGGGCTAAACCCTCTACAATTGCGGTTTTTCCTACTCCCGGATCACCAATTAAAACCGGATTGTTTTTTGTTCGCCGGCTTAAAATTTGTAAAATCCGGTTAATTTCATTTTCTCGTCCCACTACCGGATCTAATTTATTATCTCTAGCTAAAGCATTGAGGTCCCGGCTAAATTGTTCTAAAAGGTCAGGACCAGCTTTACCTCTTGCCGATCCGGCCCCGGACTGTCCGGCCGGGTAAGCTCCTCCTAATATTTGCAATATTACACTTTGTACTTTTTCCGCGTCAACGCCTAGACTGCTTAGCACCTGAGCCGCTACTCCTTCTCCTTCCCGGGTCAGGCCAAGCAAGATGTGCTCTGTGCCAATATAACTGTGACCCATGCGCCTGGCTTCTTCTACGGATAGCTCCAAGACAAGTTTGGCCCGGGGAGTAAGCATTACCTCCTTAGGTACCGGTCCTTCAATTTTTTCCACCATCATCTCCACCAACTCGCGCACCTTTTTTGCCTCAACACCTAAGTTGGCTAATGCTTTAGCTGCTACGCCTTCACCCTCCCTAATTAAGCCAAGCAAGATGTGCTCTGTGCCCACGTAAGGATATTTTAAGCGCTTTGCCTCCTCCTGGGCTAAATATAAAACGCGTTGCGCTTTTTGAGTAAATCTTCCAAACAATTTATTCACCTTCCTTTAAAAATACAAAAATAAACTAAAGTTAAATTTTTTCGGCCCCAGAAAGCTTTTCCCGGATTAACTGGGCCCGGTAAACATCCCTAATAAAAGAAGACATTTCTTTACCGGTTATTTTAACTAAAAAAACCGGCCGGGTAAGAAGGATCAATTCCATCACCAAACATGCTGGTATATTTTTTATTATTTCCATAACGATGCCCAACCTTAAATCTGACAAAAAACGTATAGCTTCAGCCGACGATATAATGTGGGCGTGTTTTAAAATTCCGTAAGCACGGCCAATTCGGTCTTCCAGTTGTTCCCTCCTTTCTTTAAACAAAACCTGACGCGCTATTCTCTCTTGATTAATAATCTGACGCGTAATAGAAATCAGATTAGTAATTATATCTTCCTCAGACTTTCCTAAAGTAACCTGATTGGATAGTTGAAATAAATTACCGTAAGCTTCCGTACCTTCACCATATAATCCCCTTACGGTTAAACCTAATTTAGTAACATTTGTTACTAAATCCTTAATTTGATTGACCATAACTAAACCCGGCAAGTGGACCATTAAAGAAGCCCTCATTCCTGTCCCAACGTTTGTAGGGCAGGTGGTTAAATAACCTAATTTCTTATCAAAAGCATAAGGTAGTGTTTTTTCCAACTCTCCATCCAGGCAATCTACTAACTTCCAAGCCTCATAAAGCTGTAAACCGGGTAAAAGGCACTGGATACGCAAATGGTCCTCCTCATTAACCATAAGGCTAATTACTTCATCACTACGTAACACTACTGCTGCCTTTTGATAACCCTTTAATAAATCCGGGCTAATTAAATGCTTTTCTACTAATATTTTCCTTTCGAGGGGGGTTAACTCATTTAACCGGACTAATTCTAGAAAACCAATTTTCTCCTTTAGGCTCTCTTTTTCAACTGCCCTTTCAATGAGGTTAATAACTTCCTCTCCTTTGCCCGGTGTTAAAAGATGGGGAAAAGGTAAATTAACCAAGTTTCGGGCTACCCTTATCCGGCTGCTAATAACTACGTCTGCCTCCGGACCATTACCCATCCAGCAACTAGACGTATTGTTAACCATGTCTTTAACGGCCAAACTTTTAACCTCCCTCTGGTTCCGGTTGTCTTTCAAGCTCCTTAATATTGTCCCGTAATTGAGTCGCCTGTTCAAAATCTTCTTTCCGAACAGCTTCCTGTAATTTTATTTTTAATTCTTCTATATTTTTAATTTTCTTTAAATGATCGTTATTTATCCCCGGAATTTTACCTTTATGCTGGGTAGTACCATGAACGCGGCGTAACACTGGTTCTAACCTGGCGTAGAAGTGATTATAGCATTCTCCACAACCCAATAAACCGTTTTTAAGAAATTGTTTTTCCGTTAAGCCACAATTTTTACATTTATTTTCTTCATCGGCTAACGACGGGTCAGACGAAGGTACGTTAAATTCATTACCTAGCAAACTGGCAAAAAATACAGGCAAATTTAATTGAGGCATAAAACCATAACTTTCAAGCTGAATTTCACGGGCACATTGTTCGCATAAACTTAAGCTTCTCTTATGGTCATTTATTATTTCAGTCATAAATACGTTAGCCAATCTTTGCCCACAATGTTCGCACATCATCTCTAGCTTACCCCCCGGTTATGTATGTAAAATAGCCCTGACCATTATTTTTAAAAGACACGCCCGAAGTTGATCTTGTTCAGCTAATCCTGGATATAAAACTTTACTTTTAACTATAGCCCGCATTAAGTTACTCTCCCGCGTGGTGATCAAATTCTCTTCCATTAACCGCTGAATTATTCCTTCGGCGTGCGACGGGGTAATTTCCTTGCCTATAAGGCCGTACAAATCATGAATTAAATTTGTTTGGTTATTTAGGGGCACTTTCACTATCCTGATGTACCCCCGGCCGCCTCTCCGGCTTTCTATAATAAACCCTTTTTCCAAAGTAAATCTGGTAGTTAATACATAGTTAATTTGAGAAGGAACACATTTAAATTTTTCGGCTAAATAACCACGCTGAATTTCAATGAGCCCTTGTTCACTTTCAGAAAGTAGTTTTTTTAGGTGACTTTCGATAAAATCCGAAATATTATGCATTTTTCTAAATTTATCACCTTCTCATTTAACCCGGTAGGTTTGCTTTTACTATTTACTTAACTGACTTTGACTATCTTTCACTATTATTATTAACAAAAATATTAATTTTATACAAGGTCTAAAATAGTAAATAATCAATGTTATTAAGCTATTTTCAAGAGTAACCACCACATTTCCTTATTAATACTAACTATAGCATTTATATACTAATTATTTTAAATTTTTCACCATTATTTAGCTAACATCGGTCAGCTTTAAATATTTAGATGATCGCTGAGAACTGAATAGTTATATAAATTATAAAGCCACCTCCACCCTACCCTCTCCCTAAAAAGGGGGAGGGTAGGGTGGAGGTGGCAAAATATTTTCCCGGCAACGTCCTGCTCTCCCAGGGGAAAATCCCCAAGTACCATCGGCGCTGGAGGGCTTAACGGCCGTGTTCGGGATGGGAACGGGTGTCTCCCCTCCGCTATCATCACCGGAAAACTTATCAGAATAATTATTCCTTCAAAACTTCATAGGACAGGATAAATTGTCATATAGTCAAGCCCTCGACCTATTAGTACCGGTCCGCTCAAACTGTTGCCAGTCTTACACGCCCGGCCTATCTACCTGGTAGTCTACCAGGGGTCTTACCCTTCTCGAAGTTCGAGAAGGTGGGAAACCTTATCTTGAGGGGGGTTTCACGCTTAGATGCTTTCAGCGTTTATCCACACCAGACATAGATACCCAGCGCTACCGTTGGCACGATAACTGGTACACCAGCGGTCTGTCCATCCCGGTCCTCTCGTACTAGGGACAGCTCCTCTCAAGTTTCCTGCGCCTGCGACGGATAGGGACCGAACTGTCTCACGACGTTCTGAACCCAGCTCACGTACCGCTTTAATGGGCGAACAGCCCAACCCTTGGGACCTACTTCAGCCCCAGGATGCGATGAGCCGACATCGAGGTGCCAAACCTCCCCGTCGATGTGAACTCTTGGGGGAGATAAGCCTGTTATCCCCGGGGTAGCTTTTATCCGTTGAGCGACGGCGCTTCCACACGCAACCGCCGGATCACTAAGCCCGACTTTCGTCCCAGCTCGACTTGTATGTCTCGCTGTCAAGCTCCCTTCTGCCTTTGCACTCTGCCACGCGATTTCCAACCGCGTTGAGGGAACCTTTGGGCGCCTCCGTTACCTTTTGGGAGGCGACCGCCCCAGTCAAACTGCCCACCTGACACTGTCCACGAACCGGATACACGGCTCTTTGTTAGAACCTCAATACTCCAAGGGTGGTATCCCAAGGTTGGCTCCCCCAAAGCTAACGCCTTGGGTTCTCAGCCTCCCACCTATCCTGTACATGGAAAACCGAAATCCAATATCAGGCTACAGTAAAGCTCCACGGGGTCTTTCTGTCCTGTCGCAGGTAACCCGCATCTTCACGGGTACTACAAATTCGCCAAGCCCCTCGTTGAGACAGTGCCCAAATCGTTACGCCATTCGTGCGGGTCGGAACTTACCCGACAAGGAATTTCGCTACCTTAGGACCGTTATAGTTACGGCCGCCGTTTACTGGGGCTTCAGTTCAGAGCTCTCACCCCTCCCCTTAACCTTCCAGCACCGGGCAGGCGTCAGCCCCTATACTTCATCTTACGATTTTGCAGGGACCTGTGTTTTTGGTAAACAGTCGCTTGGGCCATTTCACTGCGACCTCTTCGCGCCAAGCTTAAGTATTTAAGCCCACGCTAATGAGGTACCCCTTATCCCGAAGTTACGGGGTCATTTTGCCGAGTTCCTTAACGAGGGTTCTCTCGCGCGCCTTAGGATTCTCTCCTCGCCTACCTGTGTCGGTTTGCGGTACGGACACCAGTACTTAAAATCCTTAGAGGCTTTTCTAGCCGGTATGGGTTCAACCACTTCGGTACTTAATTTCCCTCCCCATCACCCCTTAGGCTTGTTTAGGGGACGGATTTGCCTATCCCCTGCCCTACAGGCTTGGGCGCGCTCATCCAACGGCGCGCTTGGTCTACCCTCCCGGGTCACCCCATCGGTAACGGTAACTGGTGGCATCGGAATCTCCACCGATTGTCCATCGCCTACGCTTTTCAGCCTCGGCTTAGGTCCGGCTTACCCTGGGCGGACGAGCCTTCCCCAGGAAACCTTAGGCTTTCGGCGGGCAGGATTCTCACCTGCCTTTTCGCTTACTCATACCGGCATTCTCTCTTCTGTACGCTCCACCACTCCTTACGGTATAGCTTCGCTGCATACAGAACGCTCCCCTACCTTCTCGGAAGTCGGTCGTCGGATGTCGGATGTCGGAAACCTTTTGATTATTTTTTAGACCAGGATTCTTTTAAACGATAGATTTGCTTGCTCAAAACTTCGTATTCCTGGCTTAATCTTAAGCGTTGTTCTTGGCTTATATAGCCAAGGTCTCCTGCCATGTCAACCAGGACCCTCGTTTCATTACAAGAACCCAAAGCATTTCTTAAAAAATGCTTAAACTCAGCCGGTGAATCTTTCCGACCATACCCCTCAGCAATATTTAATGCTATGGAGATGGCGGCCCGCCGAACCTGACTCCCCAATTCATGCCTTTCTATACTGGGGAAAGCCTGGGTGATCTTGTGTATCTCTAACGCAAGCCTGTAAGACCGGTTATATACCTCTAAATCCTGGTAATTCTGAATCACGTTTTTCCTCCGACTTCTGACCTCTGACGACTGACCTCCGAGATCCGTGGCTTCGGTACCATGCTTTAGCCCCGTTACATTTTAGGCGCAGAACCACTTGACCAGTGAGCTATTACGCACTCTTTAAATGGTGGCTGCTTCTAAGCCAACATCCTGGTTGTCCGGGCAACTCCACATCCTTTCCCACTTAGCACGGTTTAGGGACCTTAGCCGACGGTCTGGGCTGTTTCCCTCTTGACCATGAATCTTAGCACCCACGGTCTGACTCCCGGGGTAAAAATATCCGGCATTCGGAGTTTGATTGAGTTCGGTAACCGGTGAAGGCCCCTAGCCCATTCAGTGCTCTACCTCCGGTATTTAATTCCCCAAGGCTAGCCCTAAAGCTATTTCGGGGAGAACCAGCTATTTCCGGGTTCGATTGGCATTTCACCTCTACCCACACCTCATCCACCGCCTTTTCAACGACGGTTGGTTCGAGCCTTCACGAAATTTCACTTTCGCTTCACTCTGGACATGGGTAGCTCACCCGGTTTCGGGTCTACTCCAACGGACTAATACGCCCAGTTAAGACTTGCTTTCGCTGCGGCTCCGGTCTTTCTGACCTTAACCTTGCCCGCTTAAAGTAACTCGCCGGTCCGTTCTACAAAAAGTACGCCGTCACACTTTGGTGGTGGGTGGTTAGTAATTGGTCGTTGGGGTAACCCCCAACCACTAACCACTAACCACTAACCACCAAATAGTGCTCCGACTGCTTGTAGGCATACGGTTTCAGGTACTATTTCACTCCCCTCCCGGGGTGCTTTTCACCTTTCCCTCACGGTACTAGTTCACTATCGGTCGCTTTGGGTATTTAGCCTTGGGAGGTGGTCCTCCCTGCTTCCCACGGGGTTTCCCGTGTCCCGTGGTACTCGGGATTCCTTCTTGTCTAAAGCTTCTTCTTTCACCTACAGGGTTGTTACCTTCTATGACGGAGCTTTCCAGCTCACTTCGATTAGAAGAGCCTTAAAGGTTTTTGAAGGTCCCGCAACCCCCTTCTCGAAGTTCGAGAAGGGTTTGGGCTGTTCCCTTTTCGCTCGCCGCTACTAGGGGAATCGATTTTTCTTTCTTTTCCTCCGGGTACTAAGATGTTTCAGTTCCCCGAGTGCCCCCCGTTAACCTATTTTATTTCAGTTAACGGTGACGAGGGTTCGCCCCCGCCGGGTTTCCCCATTCGGAAATCCCCGGATCTCCGCTTGCTTGCAGCTCCCCGAGGCTTATCGCAGCTTACTACGTCCTTCTTCGGCCCAAAGCGCCAAGGCATCCACCGTACGCCCTTATTATCTTGACTATTTGACGAATTTGCTTCCTATCCTATGAAGTTTTCAAGGAACAATTCTGTATACCTGGTGGAGATGACCGGATTCGAACCGGTGACCCCCTGCGTGCAAAGCAGGTGCTCTCCCGCTGAGCTACACCCCCGGATTCAGTCGTCGGTCGTCGGACGTCAGGAACTTTTCTTGGACTTTATTTTTCTCCTGACGTCTGAGGTCTGACGTCTGAACTGGTGGGCCTAGGTGGACTCGAACCACCGACCTCACGCTTATCAGGCGTGCGCTCTAGCCAACTGAGCTATAAGCCCATTCCCTCAAAACTAAACAGCTTAAAGGTGAAAGACCGACCTAGGAGTTCAGTTGTCGGTCGTCGGACGTCGGTCGTCAGGAACTTTTCTTGGACTTTATTTTTCTCCTGACGTCTGAGGTCTGACTTCTGATGTCTGAATAGTTCTCCTTAGAAAGGAGGTGATCCAGCCGCACCTTCCAATACGGCTACCTTGTTACGACTTCACCCCAATTACCAACCCCACCTTAGACGGCTCTCTCCACGTTACCGCAGTTAAGTCACCGGCTTCGGGTGTTGCTGACTTTCGTGGTGTGACGGGCGGTGTGTACAAGGCCCGGGAACGTATTCACCGCAGTATGCTGACCTGCGATTACTAGCGATTCCGCCTTCATGCAGGCGAATTGCAGCCTGCAATCCGAACTGAGACCTGTTTTTTGGGATTTGCTCCGGGTCGCCCCTTTGCCGCCCTTTGTACAGGCCATTGTAGCACGTGTGTAGCCCAGGACATAAAGGGCATGATGATTTGACGTCATCCCCGCCTTCCTCCGTTTTGTCAACGGCAGTTCAGCTAAAGTGCTCGGCCTTACCCGTTAGCAACTAACCGTAGGGGTTGCGCTCGTTGCGGGACTTAACCCAACATCTCACGACACGAGCTGACGACAACCATGCACCACCTGTCTTTCTGTCCGGAAAGTAAACCTTCCGGAAAGCTTAAGTTTCCTTAAGCGATCAGAAGATGTCAAGCCCTGGTAAGGTTCTTCGCGTTGCGTCGAATTAAACCACATGCTCCACCGCTTGTGCGGGCCCCCGTCAATTCCTTTGAGTTTCAACCTTGCGGCCGTACTCCCCAGGCGGGGTGCTTATTGTGTTAACTGCGGCACTGGAGGGGTCGATACCCCCAACACCTAGCACCCATCGTTTACGGCGTGGACTACCAGGGTATCTAATCCTGTTTGCTCCCCACGCTTTCGCGCCTCAGCGTCAGGACCAGTCCAGGGAGCCGCCTTCGCCACTGGTGTTCCTTCCGGTATCTACGCATTTCACCGCTACACCGGAAATTCCACTCCCCTCTCCTGTCCTCAAGCCTGTTGGTTTCAAGGGCCATCCCGAAGTTAAGCCCCGGGTTTTCACCACTTGACTACACAGGCCGCCTACACGCCCTTTACGCCCAGTAATTCCGGACAACGCTCGCCCCCTACGTTTTACCGCGGCTGCTGGCACGTAGTTAGCCGGGGCTTTCTTTTGAGGTACCGTCATTTTTTTCGTCCCTCAAGACAGAGTTTTACGACCCAAAGGCCTTCTTCACTCACGCGGCATTGCTCCGTCAGGGTTTCCCCCATTGCGGAATATTCCCCACTGCTGCCTCCCGTAGGAGTCTGGGCCGTGTCTCAGTCCCAGTGTGGCCGGTCACCCTCTCAGGCCGGCTACCCATCGTCGCCTTGGTAGGCCGTTACCCTACCAACTAGCTAATAGGACGCGGACCCATCCATTAGTGAGTTTCCCCTTTCCTCTTTAAGGCTTTTACTCTAAAGAGCTTATCCGGTATTAGCACCAGTTTCCCGGTGTTATCCTGGTCTAATGGGTAGGTTATCCACGTGTTACTCACCCGTCCGCCGCTATTCTCGAAGTTCGAGGTTCGAAGTTCGAGGTTCGAACTCCCAACCCCGAACTTCGAGAATCGCGCGACTTGCATGTGTTAAGCACGCCGCCAGCGTTCGTCCTGAGCCAGGATCAAACTCTCCATATAAACTATATAAAAAGTTTTTTCTTAGCTCTTGTTTTTTAAAAGAAATTATTAAGGTTCTTAATTTTTGCTTGTTTTACTTTCACCTTATAAGCTATTCAGTTTTCAAGGAACTTTTGCTTGCCCTTTTAAAGAGGCAAGCAATTATTTATTCTAATATTTTTTTATCTTTGAGTCAACAGGTAATTTAAGGTTTTTTAAGCTTTTAAGCTTTTCGTTCATAATATAACACAGTCAATAAGATATTGTCAAGAGTGATTTATAAAGTTTTTAATCTTTTTCTACCCGGGTTACATCAACTATTTTATCATTTGCCGCCAGGCGCATTAAAATCACTCCCCGGGTAATCCGACTGGTTAGGTTAATTTCGGTTGTTTTCATGCGTAAAACTATTCCTTCGGCACTAATTAGCATAATCTCTTCATCTGGCGAGGCCACCAAAAAAGCAACTACTGGACCGTTTCTAACGTTATTACGAATGGAAATTAACCCTTTTCCCCCTCTTGATTGTAAACGGTATTTCTTTAAAGTCGTACATTTACCGTATCCGTTAGCGGTAACCGCCAATAAACTTGCTTTAGGTTGGGCAACATCCATACTTACAACGATATCCCCCTCCTTTAAAGTAACCCCTTTTACTCCCCGGGAAGTACGACCGTGAGCCGGAACCTCCTTTTCAGAAAAACGAATTACCAATCCCCGACGGGTACCTAAAACAATTTCTTGATTCCCGTCGGTCATTTTGGCCCCAATTAAACTATCCCCGGGTTTTAAACTAACGGCTATAATTCCGTCCCGCCGCGAGTTCTTAAAGCTTTCTAAGGGGGTCTTTTTCACCAGCCCAAATCGGGTAGCCATAAAAATATACTTCCCTAAAGTAAACTCAACCACCGGAATAACCGTAGTTATTTTTTCACCCGGCTCAAATTTTAATAAGTTAAAAATTGGTGTTCCTCTGGCCAACCGGCTTGCTTCCGTTATTTCATGAACCTTTAACCGGTACGATTTACCTTTATTTGTTAAAAATAAAACGTGATGATGGGTATTGGCAATAAATAGGTGACGGACAAAGTCTTCTTCTTTAGTACCCATCGCGGTAACACCGCGTCCCCCCCGTTTTTGATTTCGGTAAGTATTTAAAGAAAGACGCTTTATATATCCCTGATTGGTAATGGTAATTACTTCTTCTTCGGCTGGAATTAAATCTTCTAATTCCATATTTATTTCTTCGTTTAATATTTCCGTACGTCTGGAGTCAGAAAATTTATTTCTAATGGCTATAAGTTCTTCCTTAATAATGTTTAATACATTTTGTTCATCCGCCAACACCGCTTGAAAATAAGCTATTTTTTCCTGTAATTCCTTATATTCTTGTTCTAATTTTTCCTGTTCCAGACCTGTAAGACGTTGTAAGCGCATATCTAAAATTGCTCCTGCCTGACTTACAGTTAAATTAAATTTTGCAGTAAGGGCATTCTTGGCTATTTCTGGTGTTTTTGAGGAACGAATAGTTTCAATTACGGCATCAATATGCGCTAGCGCAAGGCGTAAACCTTCCACAATGTGCGCCCGGGCTAAATTTTTATTTAGGTCAAAGCTCGTCCGTCTAGTAATTACTTCTTTCTGGTGTTTTAAATATAAGGAAATAATTTGTTGCAAGTTAAGTACTTGGGGCTGGCCGTCAACTAAAGCCAACATAATAACCCCAAAACTTTCTTGCATTTGAGTATGTTTATACAGTTTATTTAAAATCACCTGAGGAACTGCGTCACGGCGCAATTCAATTACAATCCGCATTCCCCGCCGGTCCGATTCGTCTCTTAAATCAGTAATCCCTTCTATTTTCTTTTCTTTTACCAGTTCGGCAATTTTTTCAATCAAGCGGGCCTTATTAACCATATAAGGTATTTCGGTCACTATAATAGCTGTCTTACCATGGGATAGCTCCTCAAAATTTGTTTTTGCCTGTATTTTTATCACACCGCGCCCGTTTTTATAAGCCTCTTTAATCCCACTTATGCCCATAATTCTCCCTCCGGTAGGAAAATCAGGGCCTTTTATTTCTTGTCTCAGGTCTTCAACGGTACAGTCAGGATGGTTAATCATCCTTATTGCCCCGTTAATTACTTCCCCTAAGTTATGAGGAGGAATATTAGTGGCCATACCCACCGCAATACCTGAGGAACCGTTTATAAGTAATTGAGGAATCCTGGCGGTTAAGATAACCGGTTCTTTAGTAGTATCATCATAATTAGGAGCAAAATCCACTGTTTCTTTATCAATATCAGCCAGCATTAACTGGGTAATTTTAGCCATGCGAGCTTCGGTGTAACGCATGGCTGCGGCCGCATCACCGTCAACGGAACCGAAATTACCGTGACCGTCAACCAAAGGATAGCGACAGACGAAGTCCTGGGCCAGCCTTACTAATGCGTCGTAAACGGACACGTCCCCGTGAGGGTGAAATTTTTGGAGCACATAACCAACAACATTGGCGCTCTTCCGGTGTTGTTTATCCGGGGTCATTCCTAATTCATGCATCGCGTAAATAATCCTGCGGTGAACCGGCTTCAAACCATCTCTTACGTCAGGAAGCGCCCGCCCTACGATTACACTCATCGCGTAATCCAAATAAGAATGTTTCATTTCCTCGTTTAAGTCAACGGAAATAACTTTCCCTATTGGTACCGCCAAATAATTTGCCTCCTAATTATAGCTTTGTAGCCCAGGCTTGTAGGGTAGACATCCTGCCTGCCAACCACAGGCTGGAAGCCTGTGCCACTAGCCTGTGGTGGTTAATAATTAGACATCCAAGTTTCTTACCGCCCGGGCGTTTTCTTGAATAAATTCACGTCTCGGCTTAACTCGCTCACCCATCAGCATGGAAAAAATAGCATCTGCTTCAATGGCATCGGTAAGACTGACTTTTAGCATGGTTCTTTTTTCAGGGTCCATAGTAGTATCCCATAACTGTTCAGGATTCATTTCTCCTAATCCTTTATATCTTTTAATGACAATCTTGTCTCTTCCTACCTTTTTTAATAAATTTTCTAAATCAATGTCGTTGTAAACGTAATGATTATCTTTACCTTTAATTACCTGAAAAAGTGGTGGCTGGGCAATATAAACATACCCGGCCTCGACCAGGGGCCGCATATATCGATAAAAAAATGTAAGTAGTAAAGTTCTAATGTGCGCCCCGTCAATGTCAGCGTCACTCATTAAAACCACCCGGTGATATCTGAGCCTACTTAAGTCAAAATCTTCACTAATACCAGTACCTAAAGCAGTAATTAAAGTTTTAATTTCCTCATTAGCCAAAATCTTATCTAAACGGGATTTTTCCACATTTAATATTTTGCCCCTTAAGGGAAGAATAGCTTGAAAACGTCTGTCGCGCCCCTGTTTTGCCGAACCGCCGGCTGAATCTCCTTCAACTAGGTATATTTCGGTTTCTGCCGGGTTACGTTCCGAACAATCTGTCAACTTCCCTGGTAAGGTGGAATTTTCCAAGAAATTTTTTCGCCTGGTTAGTTCTCTTGCTTTACGCGCTGCTTCACGAGCCCGGGCAGCCGTGACAGCCTTTTCTATAATTCGGCGCGCGACCGGCTGGTTTTCGATTAAAAAAGTATTTAATTCTTCACTTAAAACAGAGTCTACAATACCGCGTACTTCACTATTTCCTAATCTTGTTTTGGTTTGTCCTTCAAATTGGGGTTCTGGAACCTTAACACTTATTACTCCCGTTAAACCTTCCCTAATATCTTCTCCGGTAAGATTTACGGTTCCATTTTTAATTAAATTTTGTTTTCGTCCGTAATCATTTACCACTCTAGTAAGAGCAGTTTTAAACCCTATTTCATGAGTGCCCCCATCAATAGTATGAATATTATTAACATAAGAAAAAAGGCTTTCCAGATAACTATCCGTATACTGCAACGCTATCTCTACCTGTACATCGTCTTTCTTTTTATTTATATAAATTGGTTTTTCATGAACAACCGTTTTATTTTTATTTAAGTAGTGGACAAAATCTTGAATACCTCCGTCGTGCTGATGAACTATTTCTTGCCCTGTTCGCTCATCTTTAAGGATAATTTTAACACTTTGGTTAAGAAAAGAAAGCTCCCTTAAACGTTGGTTAATTTCTTCTTGTTTAAAAACTAACTCTTCGAATATTTCCGGGTCAGGTTGAAAAGTAATTTTTGTACCACAGGTCTTACTTTCCCCAATAACTTCCAGAGAAGTTTTTACCTTGCCGCGCGAGTATCTCTGTTGATATAAAAAACCATTACGTTTTACTTCGCAAGTCAAGCATAAAGAAAGGGCATTAACTACTGACAACCCTACCCCATGTAAACCGCCAGATACTTTATAACCCGCCCCGCCAAATTTGCCACCAGCGTGAAGCATGGTTAAAACCGTTTCCACCGCCGGTAATCCTGTTTTAGGATGTATTTCTACGGGAATACCCCGGCCGTTATCAACAACCGTAACCTTATTGTTTTGGTGTAAGGTTACCTCAATAAGACTACAAAAACCAGCCATAGCCTCATCAATACTGTTATCCACAACTTCATAAACCAGGTGGTGTAAACCACGTGCCCCTGTACTTCCAATATACATTCCCGGACGACGTCGTACGGCTTCCAGTCCTTCTAATACTTGGATTTCTTCTACCCCGTATTTAACGTTATTTTCCTTTAACAAAAAACTAATCCTCCTATTTATGAACCCTATAAATACGTTTTCTTAATGTTTGACAAGATATAGGGGAAACAAAAACTTCTCTTTCTGCAACTATAAAAGATTTCCTTTTATTTTTTGAATTAATTACCTGAACCACTCCTTCGCCTTGCATATTCTTAAAGAATTCCCTGGTTAAGATCGATGTTTTAATTTCTTCATCCAAAATCATAATAATATCTTTATTCCGCACCATTACGTCGCCGCCTAAATATAAGAACATTTTTATCCACCTTATAATTATTTTTTCTTGAAATAATTTTTTTAGTAATATGAAGTTTAAAACCCGTTAAAAGGTAGGTTACTCTTCGTAACGAGCCGGCAATAAAAGAGATAAATAGTCAGTTGACCTAGTGTCTTCTTCGTGCCTGGCGACCGGATACATAACCATTGCGCTTAAAGGACCGGTTATATTTAAATATACTTCTTCAGTAAGTATAGCCCGTAAAGCCTCCACCAGGTAATGCGCATTAAAATATATACTGCATGTGGGGCATGTTTCTTCGGATAAGTTAGAAGCTTGCCCTTCTGGTCTGTCATTGGTAAGCAGGTTAGAAGCCTGCCCTACTGTTAAAGTTTCTTTAACCCCCCCAGCTTCTGTCTTAGTAGAAATAATACATTTTGACAGGCAAGATGCCTGCCTTATAAAACTAAGGTTAACTAAAGAAATATTTTCCCGGGTAAAAAGCATTGCTCTTTCTACAGCAGCTTTTAATTCCTGGGTTTTTAGGCTAACAGAAAATATAAATTTTAGAGGAATAACCTGTTGATATAAAGGAAACTTTCCCGCAATTAAACGGGAAACTAAAATTGTAGGATATATTTCTTGCTCATCTTTTTCAGCAGACTTTATGATAAAAAAAATCTGGCTATCTCCTAAAGAAATTTCCACTTCTTCTTCTGGTGTTTGATTTAAAATTCTAGATAATTCGTTTAAATTCTTTCCGGGAACTATAATATTTGACAGAGCCGTATGGTGGGCATCCTGCCTGCCCGAAGCCTGTCCTACGGCGGCATCTGGTAT